>NZ_JBFWLZ010000019.1:0-47722 GCF_050251835.1 Diaphorobacter sp.
CGGTGATGCTTCTGGCTTCGACCGTGCTGTTCTCTGGCTGCGCCACGCAAGGCAAGCCACCGCCGTCCATCTCGCTCGATGAGCCGGTGCAGGCCCAGCCGCTGCCGGAGCCGCCTGCGCCTGTGGAAGTGGTGGCCGTTCCGCAAGTGCTGCCGATGCCGGCGCAGATGAAACCTGTGCCGGATGCCAAGCCCACGCCGGAACCCGCCGATGAAACCGTGCGCGTGTCCCGCGCCAACGCCGAGGCGCGCATTGCGCCTACGCGCGAGGGCTACGTCAATGCGATTCAAGTCTGGCCCTTCACGGACGGCGCGCTGTATCAGGTCTATGCGGCTGTGGGTCGCGTGACGGTGATCGCGCTCCAGCCGGGCGAGGAGCTGGTGACGGTGGCGGCGGGCGATACGGTGCGCTGGATCGTGGGCGACACATCGAGCAGCAGCGGTGATGCGCTGCGCGTGAATGTCATGGTCAAGCCCATCCGCTCGGGCCTCAAGACCAATCTGGTCATCACCACCAGCAGGCGTACCTATCTGCTGGAACTGACCTCGACCGAGAAGACGTGGATGGCGTCGGTGTCCTGGGAATATCCCAAGGACAAGATGCTGGCCTTGCAGCGCCAGGCGCAGGCGGCCAGCGCCGCCGCGCCGGTCGATAGCGGCCTGTCGTTGGAGAAGATCCGATTCCGCTACGCGGTCAGCGGGAGCAATCCGCCGTGGAAGCCGCTGCGCGCCTTCGATGACGGCGAGAAGGTCTATATCCAGTTCCCGCCGGGCATTGCCCAAGGCGAGTTGCCGCCGCTGTTCGTGATCGGCGCGCAGGGCGATGGGCAACTGGTGAACTACCGCTTCCGCTCCCCGTACTACATCGTGGATCGCCTGTTCGGCGCCGCCGAGCTGCGCCTGGGCGGAGACAAGGGTGATGTGGTGCGGATCGAGCGCACTGATGGCGTTTCCGGTGGCACGCGGAGGAACTGACCATGAGCCAGGACGATTCTCCTGATCTTGCACCGCAGGCGGGCAAGGTCGCACCCGAGGCAGTGGCGCTGCGCGCCCAACCGCGCCCGGTCACGCGCCTGAACCGGCGCACCTTGGCCATGCTCACGGGCGGCCTGTCGGTCGCCGTGCTCGGGGCCACGATCTGGTCATTGCAGCCGCACCGGCGCGGCGCGGGCGAGCAGACCGAGCTTTACAACGTGGATCGTGTCTCGAAGTCCGAAGGGTTGGACGGCCTGCCGGCCGACTACTCGAAGCTGCCGCCGAAGGTGCCCGAGTTGGGGCCACCGCTGCCGGGCGATCTCGGCCCGGCCATCGTGAAGTCGCAGCAGCCGGCGACGCCGACGTATGCGCCACCGGGCCACGACCCGGAGGATGCGCGGCGCAAGGAGGCTGATGCGGCGGCGGGTTCGTCGGTGTTCTTCCGCTCGGGCAACCAAGGCAAGGCCACCGCGCCGGTCACGGCGCAAGCCGCTGCGGCTGCGCCCGGCAGTGCCTTGGCGGGCTTCGACCCGCTGGCCGCTGGGCCGGCCTCGACGGCGGCCCAGCCATCCGATCCCATCGCCATGCAGAACCGGCAAGACCAGAAAGAGGCGTTCCTGAAAGGCGGCTCTACGGAAACCCGCAATTCCGGCAATCTGCAAATGCCGTCCTCGCCGTATCAGGTCATGGCGGGAACGGTGATCGCCGGGGCGTTGGTGACGGGCATCAAGTCGGACTTACCGGGCGACGTGATCGCCACGGTGACGGAGCCGGTCTACGACACGGCCACGGGCAAGTTCCTGCTGATCCCCCAAGGGTCGCGCATCCTGGGCAAGTACAACAGCCAGGTGAGCTATGGGCAGAGCCGCGTGCAGGTGGTGTGGAACCGCGTCATCCTGCCGGACACGTCTTCGCTGAAGCTCGACAACCTCGCGGGCACCGACCCGGCCGGCTATTCCGGCCTGGAGGATGGCGTCGATTGGCATTGGGATCGCGTCTTTGCCGGCGCGGCGCTGACGACGCTGCTGGGCGTGGGCGCCGAGCTGGCCGCACCGGAGAACCGGCAGAACGGCAACCGCATCGTGATCGCCGGGCGCGATAGCGCACAGGACAGCATCAATCAGGTCGGACAGGAGATGACCCGGCGCAACATGAACATCCAGCCGACGCTGACCGAACGGCCGGGCCTACCGGTTCGCATCATCGTCAACCGCGATCTGGTGTTGCGTCCGTACCAGCCGATGTTCTTCCAGCGGGGAGCGATGCAATGAGCACGACCAAGAAACTGCGGCTCGGCCCGCTGCCCAAGACCGAGAATGTGAAGCTGACCTTCGCTTGCCCGGCCAGCCTGAAAGCCGACCTCGACCGCTACGCCGCGTTGCACGCGCAGGCATACGGCGAAGCGGTCGATGCGACGACGTTGATTCCGCACATGCTGGAGGCGTTCATGGCAGCGGATCGGGGATTCAGGAAGGGAGGTAGGGGCAAGGCCGCACCGCCTCAATCGGGCTGACGATGCAGACACACTCACCAGTCACTCACGATGAAAGCGCAGCCTACGGGCTGCGCTTTCATCGTTCTGGGAGTCGGTCAGTTGGGCTATTATGGAAACGCAAGTCGGTCTGCTGTTGGAAAACGTGCCCGATGCAACGCGCTCCGGCTTTCTCTCCTGTCGCTCTTATGTGGCACCTAGCCCACGATGCCCGAGTCGCTTCAAGCGGCCCTAAACAGAGCTAACTTTGCGTCCCATATAGAGTTTTAGACCTCGTGCGATTTGCACAAATGGCTTGACACGAGCAGTTTTTTATGTTGTGCGGGTCTCGGGCAGGCTGTGGCATGGCAGCGCCGGGTGAAATGGCGGCCTTTTTTCCGACGCTGGGGTCAGGTTGTCGCTTGTGCTGTGCTGGTGACGGTAGGTTCTTTTTTCATGTTTCCGCGCAGCTTCATCTATTTCGGGGTGTTGCACGGCGTGGCGGTTCTGTTGCTCATCGTGCGTTTGACGGCCGGCTGGGGGCGCTGGCTTTGGCTGGCTGGTTTGCTGGCTGTGTTGTCACCGTGTCTGGCAGTCTGGGTGCTGGAGGGGCCGCTGTCAGCGTTGGCGGGGGCTTTCAACAGCCGTGCCTTGAACTGGTTGGGCTGGGTGACGCAAAAGCCCTATACCGAGGATTACGTGCCCCTGTTTCCCTGGTTAGGCGTGATGTGGTGGGCCATGGCGGGTGGTCAGTGGCTGCTGGCGCGGCGCCCGGGTTGGGTCTCCCGGCGCTTGCCGCGTTCTGTAGCGCCGCTGGCCTGGCTGGGTCGCCACAGTCTGAGCTATTACATGCTGCATCAGCCCGTGATGATCGGCGCGCTGATGCTTTTTGGTGGGTTCCGCGCACAATGAAAAACGCGGCCGTTGGGCCGCGTTGTCGATGGTAGGAGGGGCCAAGAGAGCCTGAGCCCTCAGCCGGGTATCACTCTACCTTGGCCTTGGCGCGCATGTCTTCCTGGAACTTTGCCAGCTTTTGCTGTTGCAGTTGCTGTGCGATCTGGGGTTTGACGTCTTCCAGTTTGGGCAGCTGGGCGTCGCGTGTGTCATCCAGGCGGATGACGTGCCAGCCGAACTGGCTCTTCACAGGAGTCTGGGTCATCTTGCCTTTTTCCAGTTTCACCAAGGCTTCGGTGAACTCGGCAACGTAGCTGCCTGGGCTGGCCCAGTCCAGGTCGCCGCCACGGGCGCCGGAGCCGGGATCCTTGGACTGCTTCTTGGCAATGTCTTCAAACTTGCCGCCCTTCTTGATGGAGGCGATGATGGCTTTGGCCTCGTCTTCCTTCTCCACCAGGATGTGGCTCGCCTTGTATTCCTTGCCGGCGTTGGCGGCCGCGAACTTGTCGTATTCGGCCTTGATCTCGGCGTCGGTCACGGGGTTCTTCTTCTGGAAGTCCACGAACAGTTCGCGGATCAGGATGGTCTGGCGCGCCAGCTCCATCTGGGCCTTGTAATCGGCCGAGCCTTCCAGGCCGCGCTTTTGTGCTTCCTGCATGAAGATTTCGCGGGCGATCACTTCTTCCTTGATCTGGTTTTCCATCTCGGGGGTGACCGGGCGACCCGAGCGTTCGACTTGCTGCTTCAGCAATTCGGCGCGCTCTTTGGGGACGGCCTTGCCGTTGACGATGGCGAGGTTTTGTGCAGTGACGGGCAATGCCAGAGTGCCCAGCATGGCTGCGGCCACGAGGCCGGACAAGAGCTTTTTCTTCATTGGGAATCCACAAGTAGGAAATGGGTTGCAGTCGGTTCGTCTGCAAAAGCCCCGGGTTGGGGCTGTTTCAGAGAGTTTCTATGGCGATGGCGTGGGCGCCGCGGTCAATAAAAATTTGCAGCGCATCATACACAAGGCGATGCTGAGCTACCCGGCGTTTGCCGGTGAACAGTGGCGAGGCAATGCGCACGCGAAAGTGGGTGCCTTGACCGGTGTCGTTGGCGCCAGCGTGGCCCTGGTGTTGCCAGCTCTCGTCGGTCACTTCCAGGTGGGTGGGGCTCAGGGCTTGCCGCAGGCGCTCGGCCATGGCTTCGGCTGTGACGGCGATGGCGGGCGTGTTGTTCATGGCTTTGCGTCTTCCGGTAGGGCTGAGTCGTCCTGTTTGATGTGGCGGCTCAGGTAAAGCGCCTGGGCGATGACGAAGGCGAACATCAGGCCGATGCCGCCAAACAGTTTGAAGTTGACCCAGGTGTCGGTGTCGAAGTGGTAGGCCACCCACAGGTTGAGCGCGCCCATGCCTGCAAAGAAGCCCGCCCAGCCCCAGTTGAGGTTGCGCCATATCGGCGCTGGCAGCTCGATTTGCGCGCCCATCAGCGACTGGATGAAGTTCTTGCGAAACACCAGCTGGCCGACGAGCAGCGTGCCGCCCATGAGCCAGTACAGCACCGAGGGCTTCCATTTGATGAAG
This sequence comes from Diaphorobacter sp., assembly GCF_050251835.1. Taxonomy (NCBI): domain Bacteria; kingdom Pseudomonadati; phylum Pseudomonadota; class Betaproteobacteria; order Burkholderiales; family Comamonadaceae; genus Diaphorobacter; species Diaphorobacter sp. The sequence continues at coordinate 4,902 of NZ_JBFWLZ010000019.1, forward strand.
GTCTCGCTTTGCGCCAGCAGCGTGGCGCCGCCAAACACCACGATCACTCCCAGGCTAAGCCATTGCATGGGCTCGATCTTGCCGTGCTTGAGGCGTAGGTAGCCGATCTGCACGATGGTGGCGGCAATCGCCACGCCCGTGGCCACATAGATGCCCCAGGTCTTGAATGCGGCAAAGAACAGGATGATGGGAAAGAAGTCGATGAGCAGTTTCATGGCGCCGGAGGTTCAAAGGCGAGGGAGGCGGAGTTCATGCAGTAGCGCAGGCCCGTCGGTGCCGGGCCATCGGGAAACACATGGCCCAGGTGGGCCCCGCATTGTGCACACACGGTCTCGGTGCGCAGCATGCCATGGCTGCGGTCTTCGATTTCCTGGATGGCGCCTGGCACCGCGTGCCAGAAGCTGGGCCAGCCGCAGCCTGCGTCGAATTTGGTGTCGGAATCAAACAGCTTGGCGCCGCAGCAGATGCAGTGGTAGCTGCCGTCGGCCCAGTGGCTTTCGTATCTGCCGGTGAACGGGCGCTCGGTAGCGGCATGGCGTGTGACCTGGTAGGCGACGGGCTCTGCGCCCTTGGCCTGCAATTCGGCTTGCCATTCGGCATCGGTTTTCTGGACGGGGTAGGTCATGAGGAGCAGCTGATGGAAATGTGGGCCGCCCAGTCAGGCGGAAAGTCGGCACGTGCCTCGTGGCCAGGGTGCTCCTCGAAGGGGCGCGCCAATAACTTGTGCAGCGTTTGGACTTCGGAAAAGTCCCCGAGTTTCGCAGCGCGTATGGCCTGCTCGCCCAGGTGATTGCGCAGTACGAAGCGTGGGTTGGTATTTAGCATCAAATCGGTCGCTAGCCCTTGTGTTTCAAGCGCTAGTAGCTCCTGATATTGAAGCAGCCAGGCGTTGACGGGGTCGCCATGGATGAATAGCTCGCGCACGGGCGCGAAGTCTGCGCTGGCCACGGCCTGCGTCAGCCGCTGCCAGAAGATGGGGTAGTCCACGCGCTCTGCCGCCAGCAGGTGCAGCAGGCTGTTGATAAGCGCGGCGTCTCCTTCGCGCGGCTGCTGCAGGCCCAGCTTGGCGCGCATGCGTGCCAGAAACTGCTGGCTGAAAACACCCTCGAACGACTGCAGCGCGGCGCGGGCGGTGTCCGCCTCGCCGATCAGCGGCAGCAGCGCCTGCGCCAGGCACAGCAGGTTCCAGTGGGCCACGCCGGGTTGCTGGTTAAACGCATAGCGGCCGCGCGCGTCGCTGTGGTTGCAGATGTGGCCCGGGTCGAAGGCGTCCAGAAACTGGAATGGCCCGTAGTCGATGGTCAGGCCCAGGATGCTCATGTTGTCGGTGTTCATCACCCCGTGGCAAAAACCCACGGCCTGCCACTGTGCCAGCAGGGCGGCGGTGCGCTCGCTCACCGCGTGCAGCAGCGCCGCGTAGGCGTTGCCGTCCCGCTGCTGCGGGGTGCGGCAGTCGGGGTAGTAGCGGTCGATCACGTAGTCGGCCAACTGGCGCAGCTGGTCGTGCTGGCCGCGCGCGGCAAAGTGCTCGAAGTGACCAAAGCGGATGAAGCTGGGCGCCACGCGCGTGACCACGGCGGCGGTTTCCACCTCTTCGCGCCGCACCGGCGCGGGCGAGCCGGTCACGCACAGCGCGCGCGTGGTGGGTATGCCCAGGGCGTGCATGGCCTCGCTGCACAAAAACTCGCGGATCGATGAGCGCAGCACGGCACGGCCGTCGCCCATGCGCGAGTACGGCGTGCGCCCGCTGCCCTTGAGCTGCACCTCCAGTCCGCTGGCTGTCTCGCCCAGCAAGATGGCGCGGCCGTCGCCCAGCTGGCCGGCCCACACGCCAAACTGGTGGCCGCTGTAAACGCTGGCCAGCGGCCGGCTGCCCGGCAGCAGGGCATTGCCGGTGAAGGCCTGCAGGGCGTCGCCCCGTTGCTGCCAGTCGGGCGGCAGGCCCAGCAGCGCGCCCACGTCGGCGCTGGTGCCTACCCAGTGCGGGTCGGGCAGGGGCGTGGGGCGCAGTTCGGTAAAAAACGCCGGGCCCAGCGCGGCAAAGCCCGGCTGCCAGGCGGGCACCAAGGGTGCGGCGGCATCAGGGGCAGCGTCGGTCAGGGCGTTTGGGGCTGCATCATGGGCTGTGGCAAGCGTCATGGGGCGTGATTGTCCGCGCAGCACTATGACCGGGACTGCGCCAAGGCCTTGACCTGCCTCACACTGGGGTGATGCGGCAGGGCCTGTTGGCCGCGCAGGCTGATAAGCCCGGCGGATCGTCGCTAACATGGAGCGGCTTGTTTCCAACCAACCAACCAAAAAAAGGAGCACCCATGCTGGGCCAGATGCAGAGCCAACCCCTCTTGATTTCTTCGCTGATTGCGTATGCCGAGCGCTGGCACGGCGACGGCGAGATCGTCTCGCGCAGGGTGGAGGGCGATATCCATCGCTATACCTACCGTGACCTGGCACGGCGCGCGCGCCAGCTGGCCAACGCGCTGGATGCGCAGGGCCTGCAGCCCGGCGACCGCGTGGCCTCGCTGGCCTGGAACGGCTACCGCCACATGGAGATGTACTACGGCGTCGCTGGCTCGGCCCGCGTGATGCACACCATCAACCCGCGCCTGCATCCCGACCAGATCGCCTGGATCGTGAACCACGCCGAAGACCAGGTGCTGTGTTTTGACATGACCTTTTTGCCCATCGTGCAGGCTGTGCATGCCAAATGCCCCACGGTGCAGAAATGGGTGGCGCTGTGCGATGCGGATAAGCTGCCCGCGGACTCGGGCATTCCCGGCCTGACCAGCTACGACGCCTGGATTGCCGGCGCCTCCAGCGACTACCGCTGGCCCAGCTTCGACGAAAACACCGCATCCAGCCTGTGCTACACCAGCGGAACCACCGGCAACCCCAAGGGCGTGCTGTACAGCCACCGATCCACCGTGCTGCATGCCTACGCGGCGGCGCTGCCCGACGTGATGAGCCTGTCGGCGCGCGATGCGGTGCTGCCCGTGGTGCCCATGTTCCACGTCAACGCCTGGGGCGTGCCGTATTCGGCGGCCCTTACCGGGGCCAAGGTGGTGTTCCCCGGCCCGGCGCTGGATGGCAAGTCGGTTTATGAACTTGTGGAAGCCGAGGGCGTGACCTTTGCCGCTGGCGTGCCCACGGTGTGGCAGATGCTGCTCAACCACGTCAAGACCAACGGCCTGAAGTTCAGCACCCTGCGGCGCACGGTAATCGGGGGGTCGGCCTGCCCGCCGGCCATGATCACGGCCTTCCAGGACGAGTACGACGTGTCGGTGCTACACGCCTGGGGCATGACCGAGATGAGCCCGCTGGGCACGGTGTGCACGCTCAAGAACAAGCACCTGCAACTGGGCCGCGACGAGCAGATGCACATCCTGCAAAAGCAGGGGCGCGCCTTCTTTGGCGTGGACTTGAAGATCGCGGGCCCCGACGGCCGCGAGCTGCCCCGCGACGGCAAAGCCTTTGGTGACCTGATGGCGCGCGGCCCGTGGGTCGTGGATCGTTACTTCAAGGGCGACAGCCCGCTGGTCACCGACGAAAACGGCCTGGGCTGGTTCCCCACGGGCGACGTGGCCACCATCGACGCCGACGGCTACATGCACATCACTGACCGCAGCAAGGACGTGATCAAGTCCGGCGGCGAGTGGATTAGCTCCATCGATATCGAAAACATCGCCATGGCGCACCCGGCCGTGGCGATGGCCGCGTGCATCGGCATGCCACACCCCAAGTGGGACGAGCGCCCCATCGTTGTGGTGGCCAGGCAGCCGGGCGCCGAGCTCACGCGCGAAGAGCTGCTGGCCTTTTATGAGGGCAGGACGGCCAAGTGGCAGATTCCGGACGACGTGGTGTTTGTAGATGCGATCCCGCTGGGTGCTACCGGCAAGATGCTCAAGACCCGCCTGCGCGAAGTATTGGTGGGGTACAAGCTGCCGGGCCTGTGAATCTTGAAGGCGCTCGGTTTTAGGCGTCTTTTTGCTTTGATTTTGATAGCTTCAGGCGCTTGGAATATAAGAGCTTGAGACATAAATCATTGTGATTTTTTGACCCGTTGCCACCCGGAAGCTGACTGGCCAGCGCGCAGGCGCGCAGCGTTTTCTGGACTTGTCACATGCAAGCAACCCACACCCTGCTGATCGTCTATCACTCGCTGACCGGCGGCACGCGCCAGATGGCCGAGGCCGCGTGCGCCGGCGCCTCGGCCGAGCCCGCCGTGGCGGTGCGCCTGCTGCACGCGGCGCAGGCGGATCCGGGCGACGTGCTGGCTGCGCAGGCCTACATGTTTGCCACGCCCGAAAACCTGGCGGCCATCAGCGGCCAGCTCAAGGACTTTTTCGACCGCTGCTACTACCCGGTGCTGGACCGCATCAACGGCCGGCCCTACGTCAGCCTGATCTGCGCCGGCAGCGACGGCCAGAACGCCGCGCGCCAGATCGCACGCATCGCCACGGGCTGGCGCCTGAAGGCCGTGGCCGATCCGTTGATCGTCTGCACCCACGCCCAGACGCCCGAGGCGATATTGGCCCCCAAGCAGATTGGCGCCGATGACCTGGAGCGCTGCCGTGCGCTGGGCGAGGCTCTGGCCACGGGGCTGGCGCTGGGGGTGTTTTAGCGCGAGGGCAGCGCCAGGGGCTAGCCGGCCGTCTGCGGCGCGGGCAACGTCGGTGGGCGCCGCCCCGGCAGCAGCAGCGCCACGCCAGAGGCCACCAGCAGCAGCGCGCCCGACAGGCCGAACGCCACCCAGTGCGTGCCGAAGTGCTCGTACCCCCAACCGCCCAGCCAGGCGCTGATCATGGCCCCCACCTGGTGCCCCAGGTAGGCCCAGCCGTACAGCACGCCCACCAGGCGCACCCCGAACGTGTCTGCCAGGATGGCCGACGACAGCGCAATGCTGCCCGCCCAGGCAATGCCGCCGATCACCGAGGTGCCGTACAGCTCCAGCGTGCTGCCCGCCAGCAGCAGCGCGAAGAAGCCCATGCCGCGCACACAGTAGATGGCGGCCAGCAGTTTGCGGCGCGGCAGGCGGTCGGCCATGCGGCCCAGCACCATGGTGCTGGGAATGGCCACCAGCCCGATCAGGCCGATGCCAAAGGCGCTGGTGGTGGCGTCAAAACCATGGTCCATCAGCATGGGCATGCCGTGCGTGCCCAGCAGGTTCATGCTGAAGCCGCAGGCGAACAGGCCCAGTGTGATTTTGAAGAAGGTACCTGTGCGCATGGCCTGCAGCACTGTGTAGTGCTGCCCCGCAGGCGCCATCGGGTTGGCCGCGCGCGCCGGGCTGCCAGGCAGCGGGGCGTCACCATCGGCGGGCGCCTCATCGCGGATCACCCATAGCGCCGTGGGCACCGTGACGGCGGCAAACAGTGCGGCAAAGCCCAGTAGCGTGGCCTGCCAGCTGGCGTGCTGCAGCGCAACGCCCAAGGCGGGCGTCATGATGGCAATGCCGGCCATCGAACCCGTGGACAGAAAAAACAGCGCCATGCCCCGGCGACGGTTGAACCAGCGGCTGATGACCGGCGTGAGCGCTACCGGGCTGGTAAAGCCCGCGCCGACGGACATCAGCATGCCGAAGCTCAGTAACAGCCCCAGCGGCGTGCGTGAATTGACCGCCCAGAGTGTGGACGCCACGAGCATTCCCGTGCCTGCCAGCAGCACAAAGCGCGTGCCCCGGCGCGCCACCAGCCAACCCGCCAGCGGCATCGCCGCGCCGTAGCAAAGCATGCCCACGGCGACGATGGACGAAAGCAGGCTTCGCGAGAAGCCCAGGTCTTCGGTCATGGGCAGAAATAGCGGGCCCAGCCCCAGGCGCAGGCCCACGGTGAGGGCAGTGAGCACTGTGGCGGCGGCCACGATGTTCCAGCCGAAATACCAGCGGGGCGATGAAGAGTCTTGAGAGGGCATGGAGCAAGCGGCGCAGGGCGCTGAAAAAGCACCCCTGGGTTGTACCGGCAACTGCAAGTCTCCCACATGGGCTGCAGCCGGCGATGCATATCCAATGGCGATGGGACTTAACGTGGCGTGCGAAGTCAGCCAGGCGAGCAAACCCCTTGCCGCTCAGTGGCTGGCCGTGGAAGGCGACGTGAGCGTGGTCATCGCCGCCTGAGGTACGCCATGCGAGTCGCAAGCGCGCGCCGCTGGGCACTATCCTTGCGGTCTTTTTACTTGGAACAAGGAGCCAATCGTGCTGGATTTTGGTGCTGACATCCCCTTCGTCAAAGAGCTCGGTTTTGCTTTGCATCACATGCAGGGAGGAACGTCGGAACTGCGTTTCGAAGCTCGTCCTGAACACACTAATTCATATGGTGTGATGCATGGCGGCGCGATGATGACGCTGCTGGACGTGGCTATGGCTACCGCCGCGCGCAGCGATACGCCGGAGTGGGGCGTAGTCACCATCGAAATGAAAACCTCGTTCATTCGACCGGCGCGCGGCCCCATGGTGGCCAAGGGACGCATGATTGAACGCACGCGTTCCATGGCTTTCTCGGAAGGCTGGGTGTACGACGCCGAGGGCCGCCTGTGCAGCCACGCGACAGGCACTTTCAAATATGTGCCCAAGGCCGTTCCCGGTGGCGTGTCCACCGACTGATTTTTAATGCCAACGTGACGGCAGCCTAAATTATTTAGACGCTGTCAGCTATTAATAAAATAGCAAATTCTGGTTGAAATCCCTTCCGCAGAAGCGGCCTTGATCCGCTGATGCGCCGTTGCGGCTGCATTCGTTCAGTTGCTACTTGCGTGACATGGCTTGGACATATTGACGACACGGTAATGTCACGTGTGGCGGGCACATTGGAACGCACACAGGCGGCAGACCTGACTGGGGGTCGGGGCTGATCCGCTGCAAAAGCAACCAGGAGTGCCGAATGAGCGATTTGCCAAACCCCACCATGCCGCTAAGCCCTGCCACCCTTCCCAGGGGGTCTCTTCACCGCCCATGCAGCACGGAAAGTATGGGCATCGGTACGTCGGCGCGCGGTGGGGTGGAAGTTGCCTGGGCGCGGCATCTCGATGAGATCCGGGAAGCCCAGAAACTGAGGTTTGAAGTCTTTGCATCCGAAATGGGTGCGCGTTTGCAGACTTCCGTTCCGCTGCACGATGTTGACTTGTTCGACGACTATTGCGAGCACCTGCTGGTACGTGATTCACAAACCCGGCAGGTCATTGGGACCTACCGCGTACTCACCCCTGCGCAGGCCAAGCGCGTGGGCAGCACTTACAGCGACACCGAGTTTGATCTGACGCGCCTGCGCGGTCTGCGTGAGCGCATGGTGGAGCTGGGGCGCAGCTGCGTGCATCCCGATCATCGCCACGGTGGTGTGATTTTGGCTCTGTGGGGTGCGCTTGCCGACTTCATGGTGCGCAACCGTCTCGACACCATGATTGGCTGCGCCAGCATTCCCATGCTGCATGGCGGCATCGTCACCGGGGATGTGGCCGCGAGCATCTGGCATCAGTTGCGCCAAACGCACATGGCTCCCATCGAATACCACGTGCTTCCGCGGCTGGCTTTGCCTGTCGAACATTTGAACGCCAGCATGGATGTCGAGCCCCCTGCATTGATCAAGGGCTATTTGCGTCTTGGGGCCAAGGTTCTCGGCGCTCCGGCCTGGGATCCTGACTTCAATACGGCAGACCTGCCCATGCTGATGCGTCTGGCTGATCTGCCTGCGCGCTACCGCAAGCATTTTCTGGGTAGTTGAGCCGGGGGAGGGCGCGCAAGAATGTTGGGCGTCCGTCAGTGACAAAAAAATGTCATTGCGGTGAATTCGTAGCTTGCGTGGGAGATACTTGGTTAACTCTCATCCTTGCTTGAACCCATGACACCGTTGCAGCCCTCATTCGTATCCACTGATAGCGCCTCTGGAAAGGCTGGCGGACAGTGTGTACTTGAGTCTCCGGCAGAGGGTGCGGTAGCGCCTGAAGCAGCCTATCGATTGCTGGATCGCGATCAAAGCATTCTGGCATTCAACGAGCGTGTTCTCGATTGGGCCATTCGAGAAGATGTGCCCTTGCTTGAGCGTCTGCGTTATCTGTGTATCGTGTCGTCTAACCTGGACGAGTTTTTTGAGGTTCGGGCGGCCGCCCACCTCGATGCGGTCGAGGGCGAAGAGGCAGAGCGATGTGGCGACGCGCAGCGCGCCTTCGAAGAACTTTCCGTTCGTGCCCATGACCTGGTTGCGCGGCAGTACGCGCTTTACAACGATTCATTGGCCCCCGCATTCGCGCTGCGTGGCATACGCATCGTGCCCCACGGCGAACGCACTGCAGCCCAGCGGCGCTGGGTGCGCGAGTACTTCATGCGCGACGTCCGACCGTTGCTCATTCCGGTGGGTTTGGACCCGGCACATCCTTTTCCGCAAGTGGCGAACAAGTCCTTGAACTTCATTGTTCGTTTGCGGGGCGAGGATGCCTTTGGCCGTGAAAACGAGATTGCTATTGTCAAGATACCTCGTGTGCTGCCAAGAATCATGCGCCTGCCGCAGCATGTTGCAGCGGACGGCATGCAGTTTGTGAGTCTTTCCAGCATCATTCGCGCTCACTTGGCGGATCTTTTCCCAGGGCGGGAGGTGTACGAGTTTTCGCAGTTTCGTGTCACCCGCCATTCGGATCTTGCGGTGGATGAAGAAGATGTGCGCAATTTGCGCACTGCGCTGCGCCAGGGGCTGCAGCACCGACACTTTGGTCAGGCGGTTCGGCTGGAGGTCTCTTCGGGCTGCTCGCGCTTTCTGTCCGATTTCTTGCAATTGCAGTTTGGACTACCCGACGCGGCGCTGTATCGGGTTCAAGGGCCTGTCAATCTGGTGCGTCTGGTCCAAATGGTGGAGCTCATCAATGATCCATCGCTGCTTTTTCCGCCCTGGCGCCCGTCGTGGCCTGTTCAGTTGCCGCGCACTGCGTCGATCATGGCTGAAATGCGCCGCAAAGACCTGCTGATCCATCAACCCTTTGAGAGTTTTGATGGTGTTCTGGCCTTCCTTCGCGAAGCTGTGAATGACCCTCAGGTGCTGGCGATCAAGCAAACCATCTACCGGACAGGCTCTGACTCCGAGTTAATGGAACTGCTGCGCGAGGCGGTTCGCCGTGGCAAAGAAGTGACGGCCGTAGTGGAGTTGAAGGCGCGGTTTGATGAAGAGGCCAACATCAACTGGGCGGAGGCCTTGGAGTCGGTGGGGGCGCAAGTGGTCTATGGCGTTGTGGGGCTTAAAACGCACGCAAAAATGCTATTGGTAACCCGGCGTGAGGGGAATCGACTTCGGCGTTATGGGCACTTGTCAACGGGTAACTACAACCCGCGTACGGCACGCCTGTACACAGATTTGAGCTACCTCACCGCGAACGCCGAGCTCACTGCCGATATGGATGCGGTCTTTGATCATTTGGCCAATCAGAACCGATTGCCAGAGCTGCGCCAACTTGTTGTCGCACCATTTCACCTGCACCAGTTCCTGATCGACAAGATCAATGCGGCGGGTGCGGCTGCGGAGCGCGGAGAGGGAGGCCGCATCGTCGCAAAGATGAATGCGCTGACCGACGAGGCCATGATTCACGCCTTGATTGGCGCCGCTCAGCGCGGCGCCAAAGTCGATCTGATTGTGCGCGGTGCCTGCATGTTGCCGGCACAGGTGCCTGGCGTGACCGACAACATTCGGGTGAGGTCCGTCATCGGACGCTTCCTAGAGCACACGCGTGTCTTTTATTTCAGTAGTGGCGCGCAGGAAGACCTGTATCTGTCCAGCGCCGATTGGATGAATCGCAACATGCTGCGCCGCGTGGAACTGGCATGGCCGGTCACAAATAAAAAATTGCGTCAACGCATCATCGATGAGTGCCTGGTGGCTTACCTTCACGATGACCGGGATGCGTGGCGTCTTGAGTCGGATGGTCGCTATGCCCGTGCACCGCGTGTGCTGGACGGCGCAAGTGCACAGAATGCGCTCATGTTGCGCTACGCATCCATGGCCAACGGCGCGCCGTTTCGCGGGAGTCAAAACTGATGATGGACCTCATACTCTGGCGCCACGCCGAGGCGGAAAATTTCCTCGAAGAGGGCGAAGATCTCGAGCGACCACTGACACAGCGCGGTGAAAAACAGGCGGCTCGTATGGCCGTGTGGCTCGATCGACAGTTGCCTGACGGCTTGCGTGTGGTTTCCAGTCCTGCGCGCCGCACCGAGCAAACGGCGCGCGCACTGGGTCGCAAATACAAGCTGCGGGCTGAATTGCTGCCTGGTGGAAGTGCCGACGATTTGCTGGAACTGGCGCAGTGGCCGCGTGCTCGCGGTGCCGTCCTTGTGGTAGGGCATCAACCCATGTTGGGTCAGACGGTGGCCCAACTTCTGGGCCTGCGATCGCAGGACTGTGCGATTCGCAAAGGCGCTGTCTGGTGGCTTAGGCACCGGCAGCGCCAAGAAACTGCCGAGACCATTTTGCTGGCTGTTCAATCCCCAGATTTTTTGTGATGCCTTGCCAGAGTGGCGTGCGCCTGAAGCATAGGCCCCGATGACTTTAATTTTTCTCGGCCTTCGGGCGCCCTGTTTTGATGGCGGGCACGGTTTGCATGGCCTGGAGCAGGGCGGCATCGTCGAGTTGCGTCAGTAGCTTGATGCCAGCGCGGATCAGTTCACTCTTTTTTGCCGGATGGGAAAGGTTGAGCGCGCGTTGCTTCAGTTCTTCTATCGCTACGTATTCATCCTTGGGAATCGTGAAACTGTCGCGCACCAGCTTCTGCTTTTTTGTCTTGGCGTCTTTGTCAGCTTGCGCTTCCACTACCCCCTGGGCGGCTGGTGCGGCTTTAGTGCTTGCCGGGACAGTCTTTTTGGTTGTTGGCGAAGGCTTGGTTTTGGGCTCTTTGGTGGCTTCCGGGCTGGAGCTGGGGGCGGGAACCTGGGGTAGGATTGCTTCGGTGAACTTAACTTGTGACATGGCTATGACAAATGACGGAATAAACAGTTTGTATAGTTTATGTGCATTACGACAGCCTTATCACCATTTCTCACGATAGATCCGCTACAAATTCCCAGGGCGTCTTCTGCCAGGCACTGGATTCCTCGCTCAAAAGATGCGCAGATTGCGGATAAGCGGCAGACCAGCCTGGACGGGATTGAACGATGCAGCAATGGCCTTCAAGGCGCAGGGTAAAGCCCTCTATGTCCGGCTCACGCCGCGCATGACACAGCGCCACCGCAACTCGCAAGCACATGAGTTGTAGCGCAAATACCGGGTCATCGAGTTCTGCATCCTGCAACTTGCGAACCTTGCCGCGGTGACCCAGCACCAAGCGGCTCAGGCGATGGAGTTCGGCAAGAGCAAAGCCTGCAGCATCGGTGTTGTCAAGGATGTAAGCGCTGTGATGGTGGTACTCGCTGTGCGATATGCGACAACCAATCTCATGAAGACGCGCTGCCCAATCCAGCTTGCGCGTTGCGCGTTCCACTTCGGGTGCAGCATCTTTGAAAAGACGACATGCCAACTGTGCCACGCGCTCGGCATGGCTGTGATCTACTGCGAAGCGGCGCATCAGCGCACGCACGGACTCCGTACGCAAGTCCGTCTCAGGCTGTTCACGATCCAGCAAATCGTAGAGTGCGCCTTGGCGCAGCGCACCTTGTGCCACGGTCATCCTGTCGATATTCAGCAAGTCGAAGATGGCTCGAACAATGCTGACACCACCACCAATCACGGCTCGGCGATCATCTTTGAGACCTTCCAAACGCACGCGATCAACATGGCGCGCGCGAACCAATTGCTCGCGCAACCAATCCAAGCCATCGCGCTTAATGACGCCTTCCTCGCCACCGGCAGCTGCCAGGATCGTCCCAACCGCACCCACCGTGCCAGAGGAACCATAAGCCACATCCCAGCTGGAGTGCTGAAAGCTGTCCATGGCTTCATCCAGAACGGCTTTCGCTGCGATTTCTGCAGATTCAAATGCGTGACGTGTGAGTGCGCCGTCATTGAAATAGCGTGCAGACCAAGCAACGCTACCTACCCGATAAGAGGCTACCGTGCCAGGCGTGAATTGCTGGCCCAGGATCAGTTCCGTGGAGCGTCCTCCGATGTCCACCACCAGCCGTCTTTCGTCCGATTGCGGCAACAGGCGAGCGACACCCTGGTAGATCAATCGGGCCTCTTCGGGGCCTGAAACGATGTCAATGGGAAAGCCAAGAATCTCACCTGCGCGCCCGATGAACTCGTCACGATTTCGGGCCTCACGAAGGGTTTGCGTTGCCACGGCACGGACATGATTTCTCTGAAACCCCGCCAGTCGTTCGGCGAATCGGGCCAAACAGTCCCATCCTCGCTGCATGGCCGCTGGAGTCAGTTTCCGTTCTTCGTCGAGTCCGGCGCCCTGACGGACTGTTTCCTTGAGATATTCGACGCGGTGAATTTGCTGATGCTCAAAGCGGCCGATTTCGAGGCGAAAGCTGTTCGATCCCAAATCAACGGCCGCAAGCAATGTTCCATCTTGCATTGGTGTGCACGCAGTGCGCAGGTTTTCAAGCGGCGCAGCATAGCATTTGTGTTGCACCAAAAATTGCTGCTCAGCAGCTATTTCAGCCGACGATGCGTCCATCGGAGGTCAGCATGCTTTGCGTGACCTGTGAATGTGACAGCTTGCGGTCACGGTACGTAACCGTGTATCCCCCAATCCTGATTTCAGCGCGTTTTCTGAACGCTGACAGCAGATTGGCGCGAGTGATAGGCCCGGAGACCGAAGCCATGACCTCTGCCGTGTAGCGTGCCGCAATGAAGCCCGCCAAACCCTGCGGCGAAGGCGGTTCGTCATAGAGCCTGGACATCACATCGCGATAGCTGCGCACGATGGACATACCACTGGTGACCAGTGGAACCGCCTGGGTCGCGATCACGGAGATGTTTCGGGGAATACCACCGAGTTGTGCCAACACTTGCAAATTGACATCGGCAAGCGCAATGACAAAGCATTGTCGTCCCTGAGGCAGGGCCAGGCGAGTCACATAGTCGTGCAATTCGGGAGTGCCGCCAATGAACAAAACCATCGCAGGAGGGGCTGAGTTGCCACCGATAGCCGACAAGGTCTGGATGCGCAGTCCCTCAGCCTTTCCGGCTTCGCTCACCAAATCCTGTAGTTGCTGCTGTAACACCTGGCTGGCAAATACGGCACCAGCCTGTTGCACGCCCATGACAGCCAGAGACCGAATGGCATGGGAGATCTGGGCCTGGTAGTCAGGAAAGATGTGGAAAACGGTGTCACTCTTGTCAAGCCACTTGCGATGCAGCCACGGCGCAGCATGGGCCATGGTTGGGCTATCTGATTGCAGTGCCGCGATGGCAGCAGCAACGCTGTCGCTGGCACAGCCCGAGAGAACCACGCAAGACGGATTTTCTTGCGCGGCCTGCCAGGCAGCGCGGACGGCCTGCTCCGAGCCGTCAGTCTCCAAAACCACGTGCTGTACCGCCCGTCCGCGAATACCGCCGTTACGAGCGTTGATATCTGTCCATGCAGCACGCGAGCCGACAAAAAAATCACGGCTGACGTCTTGGTGCAGAGGGGATAAATCAACGATCTGAACCACGGTGAGGGGTCGCTGATCCTGTGCATGGGCAGGCATGCACGGCATGGCGCCAACCGCACATGTGGCACCTGCTGCTCGCAGGATGGCGCGCCTGGTCAGTTGCGAACCGCGGAATTCGGTGAGGGGCATGGTCAGGAAACTGAAGGCCTACCGGTGATTACTTCTTTTTGGGGGGCATCAGCACGGTGTCAATCACATGAACGACGCCATTGCTGGCTGTCATGTCCGCTTGTTCGACCAGACCTTCTTCCACGGTCAGAAAGTTGGCTGCGCGCGAGAGGGTGATATCCGAGCCCTGCAGGGTCTTGACTTTGCCAGCCTTGGCGTTCGCAGCTGTGAGGTTGCCAGTAGCGATGTGGTAGCTCAGCACCGCCTTCAACTGTTCCTTGTCGGCCTTGAGTGCGTCCAGTGTCTTGGCGGGTACGGCCTTGAAAGCTGCATCGCTGGGGGCGAACACGGTGAAGGGGCCAGCGCCGTTCAGCGTCGATGTCAAGCCTGCGTCAGCCACCAGTTTGTTGAAAGTTGTCAGATCCTTGGACTGAGCGGCGACGGATGCCACGGTCTTGGGTGCCGTGGACTGGGTTGCGCAAGCTCCCAGAGTTGCGACGACAGTCAGGGCCAGGGCGGTTTTAAGAGTGATGCGACGGAACATTGAGTTCTCCCGAAGGGTGTATGTGTGTTACCGACTGTTGCCGGCGGCCTGAGCGTAAGCTTCGATTGCGACATTTGCGTGACACATTAATGCCTTCATGTCCATAGGGGGTACCCGCTGTTCGGGGTGAAGTCACTCGATTGTCATAAATCGATCATAGAGTGCGCTCATCGAGTTTTTTTAACCAAGAGGTCTCTTCCATGAAGCTCTCCGCGATTCGAATTCTGGTGTCCGGTGCCGTAGCAATGGGCGCTATGTCCGCTGCTTGGGCGCAGCAAGAAGCTACAGGTGCTGGCGCCAGTTTCCCCGCGCCGCTCTACTCCAAGTGGGCCGCCGACTACAACAAGGCGACTGGTGTGAAAATCAACTACCAGTCCGTGGGTTCTGGTGCTGGGCTGCGCCAAATCGAGGCCAAGACAGTGGATTTTGGCGCTTCTGATGCGCCTTTGAAGGATGAAGATCTTGTCAAGAAGGGGTTGGTGCAGTTCCCCACTGTGATCGGCGGCATCGTTCCCGTTGTGAATATCAAGGGTCTTCAGCCTGGTCAGCTGAAGCTGAGCGGTCAAGTGCTTGGCGATATTTACCTTGGCAAGATCACGAAGTGGAATGACGAGGCCATCAAGGCTCTGAATCCTGGTTTGAATCTGCCTGACGCAACCATTGCTCCTGTGCGTCGTGCAGACGGTTCTGGAACCACATTCGGTTTCACGAACTACCTGAGCAAAGTGAACGCTGAGTGGAAGGCCAAAGTTGGTGAGGGCACGGCTGTTAACTGGCCTACTGGTGCCGGTGGCAAGGGTAACGAAGGCGTGGCAGCATTTGTGGGTCGTCTGCCTAACTCGATTGGCTACGTTGAGTATGCCTACGTCAAGCAAAACAAGCTGACATTCGCACAGTTGCAAAACAGCGCGGGTAACTTTGTTTCCCCTGACGAGGCAAGTTTCAAGGCCGCTGCTGCTGGCGCGGATTGGCTCAAGAGTTTTTATCAAATCCTGACGAATCAGCCTGGCAAGGATTCTTGGCCTATCACTTCTGCAACCTTTATTCTGATGCAGAAGACGCAGGACAAGCCTGTGCAGGCCGCTACTGCCCTGAAGTTCTTTGAGTGGGCTTACAAGTCGGGTGACAAAACTGCATCTGATCTGGACTACGTGCCCATGCCTGATGTTGTCAAGGATGTGATCATCAAGTCCTGGGCAAACATCAAGGACACTTCCGGTAAGGCTATCGCTCTGAAGTAAGTTCGCGTGGCGGTTCGTTTCTGATGGGGCGGGCCGCCTGACGTCTTCTGTTATAAGGCAACCCACGTGTCCACTACGCTGCCCGTCCGTCAGGCGCCGCCGCTCAAGGCGGCTATTGGTGCTTCCAGCGGCTCACCTACTCCTCGTCCTAGCATGTTCTCTGGTGTATTCATAGATCGCATTTTTGGCTGGTTGGCGCGTGGTGCGGCTTTGCTGACGCTTTCGCTTCTGCTGGGAATCATGGCCTCTCTGGTTTATGGTGCCTGGCCATCCATCGAGCGCTATGGACTTGGTTTTCTGACGAGCACCGTCTGGGATCCCGTTCAAGAAGAGTTCGGCGGGCTGGTGATGATTTACGGCACGCTGGCTACATCCTTGATTGCTTTGCTGATTGCCGTTCCCGTAAGTTTCGGTATTGCACTTTTCCTGACCGAATTGTCCCCTGCCTGGCTCAAACGTCCACTGGGCACGGCCATCGAGCTGCTGGCGGCAGTTCCGTCTATTGTCTACGGTATGTGGGGCCTGATGGTGTTCGGCCCCATTTTGGCAACTTACGTGCAGCAGCCGTTGCAGGCATTGTTCAACGGCGTGCCTTATCTCGGTGCATTGGTGTCCGGGCCGCCCGTAGGTATCGGTATTTTGTCGGCTGGCATTATCTTGGCCATCATGATCATCCCTTTCATCGCGTCCGTGATGCGGGATGTTTTCGAGGTTACGCCTCCTATGCTCAAAGAGTCAGCCTATGCCCTCGGTTCCACGACCTGGGAGGTAGTCTGGAAGGTGGTTTTGCCCTATACCAAGTCCGGCGTGCTGGGTGGAATCATGCTGGGCCTGGGGCGAGCCCTGGGTGAAACGATGGCGGTGACCTTTGTGATCGGCAATATGAATCAGCTCGATTCCTTGTCGTTGTTCGAAGCTGCCAACAGCATCACGTCTGCTTTGGCCAATGAGTTCGCAGAGGCTGGCGAAGGCTTGCACCAGGCGTCGCTGATTTATCTCGGTCTGGTGCTGTTCTTCATCACCTTTGTGGTGCTGTCTCTTTCCAAGTTGCTGCTTGCACGCCTGAAGAAGGGCGAAGGTACACGTTCATGAGCACCTCACTCAAAATCGATTCGGCGATCCAAGCCCGTCACGCTCGCTTTGCCTCGCGCAAGCGGGTAAACCAGATTGCCCTCGTATTGGCTTTGGCGGCAATGGCATTTGGCATTTTTTGGCTGATGTGGATTCTCTGGGAAACCGTACGCCTTGGAGTATCCGGCCTCAGTTTGTCCCTGTTCACTGAAATGACGCCGCCTCCCAATGAGGTTGGCGGTATCAGCAACGCCTTGTTCGGGTCTTTTGTCATGGTGATGCTGGCAACGTTCGTGGGCACCCCCATTGGCATCATGGCCGGCGTGTACTTGGCTGAATATGACACGCACAGCTGGCTGGCTTCTAGTACCCGGTTTGTGAATGACGTGTTGTTGTCTGCCCCTAGTATCGTGGTGGGTCTGTTTGTATATGCCGTTGTCGTCGCGCAGTTCAAGAGCTTCTCGGCCTACGCGGGCATCTTGGCGCTTGCACTCATCGTGATCCCTGTGGTCATTCGCACTACAGAGAACATGTTGTTGCTGGTGCCCGCAAGCCTGCGCGAAGCCGCTTATGCATTGGGCACTCCCAAGTGGAAGGTGATTACTCTCGTCACCTTGCGTGCTGCTCGGGCGGGCGTGGTTACGGGCATTTTGCTGGCCGTGGCTCGTATCGCAGGTGAGACAGCGCCACTGCTCTTCACTTCGCTCAACAACCAATTCTGGAACAACGATTTGAGCAAGCCCATGGCAAGCTTGCCTGTGACTATTTTCAAGTTTGCGATGAGTCCCTACGAAAATTGGCAGCAGCTTGCTTGGGCAGCTGTGTTCATCATTACCCTTGCTGTTCTCGGATTGAACATCCTCGCTCGCGTGCTCACGCGTCAAAAGTAATTTTTTTGGAACGACTTTTATGCAGCCCACCACGAATTCCGTAGCAGCTCGGTCAAAACTTAGCGTTCGCGATCTGAACTTCTATTACGGCAAGTTCCACGCGCTCAAAGGCATCAATCTTGAGATTCCCGAAAAAAAGGTCACCGCGTTCATTGGTCCATCGGGATGCGGTAAATCGACTTTGCTGCGTACTTTTAACCGCATGTTCGAGCTTTATCCCGAACAGCGCGCCGAGGGTCAAATTCTTCTGGATGGCGAGGATCTGCTGACCAGCAAAGAAGATGTGGCATTGATTCGTGCCAAGGTAGGAATGGTTTTCCAAAAGCCCACGCCTTTCCCGATGTCCATCTATGAAAACATCGCTTTCGGGGTGAGACTATTTGAAAACTTGAGCGCAACAGACATGGATGACCGCGTCGAATGGGCTTTGCGCAAAGCGGCTTTGTGGAATGAGGTCAAAGACAAACTCGATCAAAGTGGTTCGGGTCTGTCGGGTGGGCAGCAGCAGCGTTTGTGTATCGCTCGCGGCGTTGCCATCAAGCCCGAAGTTTTGTTGCTTGACGAACCCTGTTCGGCACTGGATCCGATTTCTACTGCCAAGATTGAAGAGCTGATTTCGGAGCTCAAAGACGACTACACGGTCGTGATCGTGACCCACAACATGCAGCAGGCAGCGCGCTGCAGCGATTACACCGCTTATATGTATTTGGGCGATCTGGTGGAGTTCGGTGAGACTGAGCAGATGTTCTTCAAGCCGCAGCACAAAGAAACTGAAGATTACATCACCGGCCGTTTTGGCTGATGGAAGCGGAAACCTGTATGACCGACAAGCATCTTTCTTCGCAGTTCGACAACGAGCTGAACAATATTTCTGCCCGGGTGATGGAACTTGGCGGTATGGTGGAGTCGCAGATTCGTCAGGCGATCTATGCGCTTTCACGTTTCAGTATGGAAGCGGTGGAGCAGGTCGAAGCGCTTGAGCGTCGCGTGAACACGATGGAAGTCGAGATTGATCACGAACTGTCCACCGTCATTGCGCGCCGCCAGCCTACAGCGCGCGATTTGCGTTTGCTGATGGCTTACTCCAAAGCCATTTCTAATTTGGAGCGCGTGGGCGATGAGGCCACCCGTATGGCGCGCATGGTCAAGTCCATCATCGCAAGCGGTGCGGCACGCTCGCTGCCTACAGGGGATCTACGACTGGCCGCCGATCTGGCGTCTGGCCTGCTGCGCAAGGCTTTGGACTCTTTTGCGCGTCTGGATACCAAATCGGCTGTGGACATCCTCAAAGAAGACGATCTCATTGACAAGGAGTTTGATGGTTTCGTGCGTAAGCTGGTCACCTACATGCTAGAAGACCCGCGCACCATTTCTCCCAGCCTGGACTTGCTATTTCTTGCCAAAGCCATTGAACGTATTGGTGACCATTCCAAGAATATTGCCGAATTGATCATTTACCTGGTCGAAGGCAAAGACGTCCGTCATTCAACCTTGGATCAAATTGAGTCAGCCGTATCCTGAGAAAGACGGTGCATCCCATGAAGAAGCTTCCACGCGTACTCATTGTTGAGGATGAGTCGCCGATTGCAGAATTGGTTGCCGTGAATCTGCGGCACAACGGGTTCCAGCCTATCTGGGCGGAAGATGGCGAATCTGCCCAGCGCGAGTTGGATGCCGTTTTGCCTGACGTGATTCTGTTGGACTGGATGCTGCCGGGGCAAAGCGGGTTACAGCTGGCGCGTAAGTGGCGCGCCGATGCTCGCACCAAGCAAATCCCTATCCTGATGTTGACCGCTCGTGGTGACGAACCGGACAAGGTTTCCGGCCTGGATGCGGGTGCTGACGACTACATCACCAAGCCTTTCTCAACTCAGGAGCTTCTGGCTCGCATTCGTGCGGTGCTGCGCCGTCGTGCCCCGGAGCAGGTGAGCGATAGCGTGACGATTGGCGAATTGGTGCTGGATGCGGGAACCTACCGCGTCAGTTACCAGGGGCAGCAACTCAAGGTCGGCCCTACCGAGTTCAAGTTGTTGCATTACCTCATGAAGCACTCAGAGCGTGTGCACAGCCGTGCGCAGTTGCTCGACAAGATCTGGGGTGACCATGTGTTCATCGAGGAGCGCACGGTGGATGTACATGTCAAGCGCCTCAGGGAAGCGCTTGGCACTGCTGGAGTCATGGTAGAGACAGTGCGCGGTGCGGGATATCGGCTCACGGCGCAGCCGCAGGCTCTTATGCGTGCCTGATTGGCCAAACCCAGGCGCTTTCTAACTCATACGTCTGTCTCGGGCGCCCATACGCAAACGGGCGCTTTTTTGTTTCTAGCGACTCCGTGTCGGTCACATGCTCAAGCGTTTCTTATTTTTTTTACTGTGCCAGGGGATTGGCGGCTCGCTAGGTTGGTTAGAGGCGGGGTCTTGGGGCGCCTGTATCGGCGCTTCTCTTGCTGCGTGGGCGTGGTTCTCCTGGGATTTGTGGCGCGGGGTTCGCGTAGTCAACTGGCTTCGTCATGGCGATTTGGCCCAGGCGCCCCGTCTGAGCGGCATGTGGGGCGAGGTGGCCGACCGCGCGCGGCGGTTGGTGCGGCAGGGCCAGGCGCAGGCGCGGGCCGGCGATGCTCGGCTCCAGGAGATTCTGGAAGCCTTGCAGGCCTCGCCCAACGGCGTGATGCTGCTGGATGCCGAGGGGCACATCGAATGGTGCAACCAGATGGCCGAGCAGCATTTCGGCATCAATGCGGAGCGCGACAGGCTGCAGTCGATCGGTAATCTGGTGCGCGACCCGGAGTTCAGCGCTTATTACGCTACCCGCAACTTCACGCATGACTTGGTGCTGCAGGGCCGAGACAGTACGCCCTCGCGGCCGGTTCGTATTTCCGTGCACTTGCATCCCTATGGAGATGGGCGCAAGCTGATGCTGTCGCGCGATGTCACCGCGTTGGAGCAGGCGGATGCCATGCGCCGAGACTTTGTGGCCAATGTCTCGCATGAGATTCGCACGCCTTTGACCGTGTTGATGGGCTTTGTCGAAACCTTGCAGACGCTGCAACTCAGCTCTGACGAACAGTCGCGCTACTTGCGCATGATGTCGCAGCAGGCGGAGCGCATGCAGAAATTGGTGCAGGACTTGCTTGCGCTTTCGCGGCTGGAGGGTAGCCCTCTGCCGGGCATGCATGAATGGGTTGCGGTGGCACAACTGCTGCATTACTGCGAGGAAGAAGCCAGGGCGCTATCGGCCATGCTCAATCAGGGCGATGAGGAGCGACAGCATCAGATCGTGTTTCCGACGTCCGAACAGGCGCAGGCTGCCGGGCAGATCGCCGGTATTGCGGCGGAGTTGCAAAGCGCTCTGGTGAATCTGGTCAACAACGCCGTGCGTTACACGCCGCCGGGAGGCCGCATTACCGTCGCCTGGGACGTGCTGCGGGATGGCGGCGCACGTTTTTCTGTCACTGACACAGGGCCTGGCATCGAGCCGGAGCATTTGCCCCGCATTACCGAGCGTTTTTACCGTGTGGATCGCAGCCGTTCGCGTGGCACGGGAGGTACGGGGTTGGGTCTGTCGATCGTCAAGCATGTAGTGCAACGCCACGGGGCAACCCTGCACATTTCCAGTGAAGTGGGCCAGGGCTCGATATTCAGTGTTGACTTTCCGGCTGCGCGCTTGCGAGCGCCCGAACGGAGCGAACAGTGCGCCAGTGCTGGCGTCACTGACGTGCTTCGGGGCGCGTCTGCAGTCTGAGTACCCACTGCAACAGCGCACCAAACACCAGCGCGGTGATGCCCAGGGCGGCAGCGCTGGCTGCCCAGAATGTCACTGGCGAGGGCTGGGGCTCCCAGCCCGGCCACCCTTGATAGGCCAGCACATAGCCGCCATACAGCCCGACGCCCCACAGCAGCACGCCATACACCACCAGTGGCGCCAACGTAATGCGGTAGCTGCGCAGCACAAAGATGCACAGCGTTTGCACCGCGTCGGCCACATGGTAGGCAGCCACCCACGCCAGGAGTGCCGCAGCCAGCGCCACTACGGCGTCGTCGCCCGAATAAAGCGCGGCCAGCCTGTCTTTGGCCACGAAGAGGGAAGCCGCTAGCACGCATCCCATAACTGTTGCAAGCCAGAAACCCCGGAGTGCAACGGCGGCAGCGCGGCGCTCATCGCCAGCGCCGCGCCAAAAACTCACCCGCGCACTGGTGGCAATACCGAGCGAAAGCGGCACCATGTAGAGCACTGCGCCGAGGTTGGCGGCAATCTGGTGCGCGGCAGACGCTAGCGCGCCTTGGCGCGCGATGAAAAGGGCCATTAGAGTGAACGAGGTGACCTCTACCAAAATGGCCAGTCCGGCAGGAAGCCCCAGCCGCAGAAAGCGCGCCAACTGCGCCCAGTCTGGCCGTTCCATCGAGCGCCACAGTGCCAGCGGCGCGTACATGGCATGACGGCGCAACATCATCCAGCTGACCAGCAGCAGGCCGTAGTTCACTGCCAGTGTCGCCCATGCGCAGCCCGCAGCTCCCTGGGGCGCCAAGCCCCCGCCGCCGAAGGTGAGCCAGATTGACAGCGGCACCTTCAGGGCCAGCGACCCCACCTGCAGCCAGGTGACCAATTGCGGGTGGCCCAGTGACTGGTTCAGGGTGCTGTAGATGCGAAAAAGCAGTGCCGGCGGCAGACCCAGGGCCAAGATGGCCAGATATCTGCTCACCTCGGCGTGCAATGCCGGCGGCACGTCAGTCCAGTGCAGGATGGGGCCGGGCGACAGCAGCACTGCCATGCCCAGCACGCTGGCGGTGGCGCACAGGTACAGCGACTGGCGCACACTGGCCCCCAGGGCCGCTTGCGCGTTGGCGCCGCGCTGCTCGGCCCACACGGGCAGCAACGCTTGCAGCACGCCCATCAGCGCCACATACACGCTGACGAACACGGCCGAACCGATGGACAGGGCCGCCAGCGACTCTGGGGCATGTCGGCCGGCCACGATGGTGTCCGTCACGCCAAAAGCCATCACCGCCAGCTGACCCGCCAGCACCGTAAGCGCGTGGCGTGAGATGGTGGACAGGTCGGACATGGTCTCAGACCCTTAGCCTCTCAGGGCCGGTTGCCCGCGCGCCGTAGCACCAGAAGGACGTCGTTGCGGTCTGTGGGGCGCTTGACGCGGGCGACAAGGCGCCATTGTGCGGCGGGCAGCAGGGTATCCAGGGCGGGCCCCAGATCCGCATCTACGACCGCCCAATCGCACAGGTGCTGCTGCGACACAGTCGCCACGCGCAGCTGGCCGTGATAAGCCAGCGCAGCGATCTGCGCGCGCGTCAGGCTGTAGCCCGCCACACAGCCTTGCTTGTCGGTAATGGCCGCGGCAACGCCAGCCACTTGCGGTTCCAGACTGCGGCCATAGTTCAACAGCGGCAGCCACAGTGTCATCAGCAGCAGCCAGCCCAGCGTCGCGCCGCTGGCGGGCAGCACCAGGCTTTTCCAGATGACGGCCCGGTTGCGTGCTGCGCGCCAGTACACCAGAGCGCACCAGGCAGCCGTGGCGGTCAGCGCCACGCCAAAAGCCAGTGCACTGAAGCCAGGCTCGTAGCCTGGCGCCAGCCGGGCCACGTTGGCGGCAGGTTTGGCGGGCACGCCCGTTTGCACCGCCAGCCAGATCACCCAGATGGCGATGGCCGATGCGCTGAAGAACAGCAGCGTGAACCAGTCGATCAGCGCCGCAATGCTGCGCCGCAACGTGGGCAGGGCAAACGCCGCCAGGGTTGCCAGGGCAGGCAGGCCCAGCAGCAGGCTGCGGTCGGCGGGCTGGGTGGTCAGCGTGGCGCCAACAGTGACCAGCACAAAACACAAAGGAAGCAATAGGTGGCGGTGGTATTCGCGGCTGGTGATCTGGCGGCGCCAGCGCCACAGGGTCCATAGTGCGAGCGGCCAGGCCGGCCAGCTGAACCAGATGAACAGGCGCAGCAGGCCCTGCCATTCACGGGCGTAGTCCATGCTGGCAATGCGCCAGCGCCACAAGTCCAGCTGCAGGGCCAGCACAGCGGCGGCCAGCGTCAGGGCCGCCAGCACGGTGGTGGCAGTGGTGCGCAGGCGTGCCTCAGTGCTGCGGGTGCTGCTCCACACTAGCCAGGTGCAGCCCAGTCCCAGCAGCGTGGCCAGCATAGGCGCACCGCTGAGCACCAGTCCGAACAGCCCGGCTGCGGCGCACGCCACTGACCATGCCATGCGCCGGGGCATGGCGGCGCCAGCAAAGAACAGCAGCGAAGTGCTGGCCAACTGGGTGAGATGGCTGGTGGTTTCGTGGGATAGCTGGGCCAGGCCCAGGCAGGCGATGAGAGCCAGCAGGCCTGCATCGGCCAGGGCTCTGGCGTAGTCGGCAGGCTGCGCCTCGCCGCCAAAGGCAAAAGCCACGGGTTGCGCGCCAGGGCTGCGCGCCAGGTAGTACACGCCGTACCAGGTGGCCACCAGCGTGATCAAAAGCAATGCCATGAAAGGAGTGCGGGCGGCAAGCTCGGCAGCCACCCAGCCGTCCAGTAGCTGGATGGCCCAGGCGCCCAGCCACAGGGGGAGCAGTTCGTCGCCATCGGGCGGCATGCCTGCCAGCAGGGGGTGCATCCAGGCCGTGTGGCCCAGGGCCAGTTCGCGCATGTAGCCAAACGATGCCATGTCCGAATTGCGCCAGGGCGCACGTCCGACAAAGCCTGCGATGGCGTATGCCAGACACAGCAACACAAGCGCCCAGCGCGGCAGGGGCCGCACGGCGCTTTGGGGGACGATGGCGGGGGTGGGGTGGCTCACGCGATGTAGTGCTTTGTGTGGGGATGAAGGCAATGGCAAGGCAGCAACAAAAAAGGCAGCGCGGTAGTGCCGGGCTGCCTTTGGTGCGAAGGTGCGTGCGCCGCGCTTCGGCTGGCACTTTCGCGCGGGCCCTCGCAGCAAGTTGCGGGGCCGCGTCGTTTACTTTGCTGCGGTCTTGCCGAAGCGGTTGCGGAAACGCTCCACGCGGCCACCCATGTTGTCCACGGACTTTTGCGTGCCGGTGTAGAACGGATGGGACTCGGACGAGGTGTCCAGCTTGTACAGCGGGTATTCCTTGCCCTCGAAGGTTTCGGTTTCCTTCGTGTTCACGCACGAGCGGGTCACGAACTTGAAACCGTTGGACAGGTCCACGAACAGCACTTCGCGGTAGTTGGGGTGAATGCCTTCTTTCATGATCTTCCTTTTTGAGTCAGCTGCGGTAGCCGCGCCAGCCTATTCCGGCGTACTTTCCGCAAAAAAGCCCGCAATTATCGCACAGCAGCTTTCTCACGCCATGCTGCTGATGGTGCGGCGAAAGCGCGCCAGCGCCAGCGCAAACAACACCGCGCCAATGGCGACCAGCCACAGGAACCTGGGCCACACCACATCCAGCCCTGCGCCGCGATACAGGATGGCCTGGCCCAGCTCGACAAAGTGGGTGGTGGGTGCCAGCGCCATCAGGTATTGCAGTGGCTCGGGCATGCTCTCGCGCGGCGTGGTACCGCCCGAGAGCATCTGCAGCGGCAGTATCACCAGCACCATCAGCAGCCCGAACTGCGGCATGCTGCGTGCCAGCGTAGCCATGAAGATGCCCATGGAAGTGGTGGCAAACAGGTGCAGCGCCGCGCCGGCCAAAAACAAGACCATCGACCCGCCAATGGGCACATGCAGCAGGCCCTGCACCACAAACACCAGCGACGCCGCGGCGGCCAGCAGCACCACCAGAGCCATGGACCAGACCTTGGCCAGCATGATCTCGACAGGCGTGACGGGCATGACCAGCAGGTGCTCGATGGTGCCGTGCTCGCGCTCGCGGATCAGGGCGGCGCCGGTGAGGATGATGGACAGCATGGTCACGTTGTTGATGACTTCCATCAGGCTGCCGAACCAGGACTTGTCCAGCGTTGGGTTGAAGCGCATGCGCAGCGCCAGATCCACGGGGGATGCACCGGTGCCGCGCACGCGTTGCATGAATTCGGTCACCTCGGCTATCACGATCTGCTGTATGTAGCTGCTGCCCGTGAAGGCCTGGCTCATGCGTGTGGCGTCCACGTTCAGTTGCACCTCGGCGCCGCGCCCGGACAGCACGTCCTGCTGAAAACGCGGCGGAATGTTGAGCACAAAGGTATAGCGGCCCGCGTCCATGCCTGCGTCCATCTGCTGCGTGGTGATGATCTGGGGCGGCAAAAAGTGCGGCGGGTAAAAAGCGTTGATGATGCGCTGCGACAGCTGCGATCTATCTTCGTCCACGATGGCAATGGGCGCGGTGTTCAGCGTCTCGGGCAGGGCCTTGGCTGCCGTATAGACCGCTGCGGTGAACACATAAACGATCAGCACCAGCATGGCCGGGTCACGCAGCAGGCTCCACAGCTCTTTGACGCCCAGGCGGTAGATGTTGAGCAGACGGCGGCGCATGGGCTCAGGCGTCCTGTTTTTTGAGCAGCGCAATGGCCACTAGCGTGATCACCGGCACCGCGGCCGCCAGCGCCAGCATGGGCTGCTGCAGGTCGCCCAGCTGCAGCGCCTTGCTGAAGACGCCGCGGCTGATGGTGAACATGTGGGTGGCCGGATACACGTTGCCAATCGTGCGCGCCGGGCCTTCCAGCGACGACACCGGGTCGGTCAGCCCCGAAAACTGCACCGCCGGGATCAGCGTGCCGATCATGGCGAAGAACATCGCCGCAATCTGGCTGCGCGTGACGGCGCTTGCCAGCAGCCCCAGCCCGGTGGCGGCAAAGCTGTAGAGCAGCGCAGCCAGCGCCAGCGCGGCAAAGCTGCCGGTGATGGGCACGCCAAACACGGTCACGGCCATCAGGCTCATCAGCACAAAGTTCAGCATGGCCAGCGCCACGTAGGGCAGTTGCTTGCCCAGTAAAAATTCGGTGCGCGTCACGGGTGTGACGTACAGGTTGAGGATGGAGCCCATTTCTTTTTCGCGCACCACCGCCAGCGCCGTGAGCATGGCTGGCAGCATCAGCAGCAGCAGCGGGATGACGGCCGGCACCATGGCGGGTAGGCTGCGCACGTCGGGGTTGTAGCGAAAGCGTGTTTCCATGGTGACCAGCGCCGTGGCGCGCTGGCCCGTGCGCTCGTACAACTGCGACACCAGCCAATGTTGATGCATGCCCAGCACATAGCCTTGCACCGTTTCTGCGCGCATGGGCATAGCGCCATCCACCCAGGCGCCGATGGCTGTGCTGCGCCCGCTGAGCACGTCGCGCCCAAAGCCCGGCGGTATCTCGATGGCCAGCGCCAGCTCGCCGCTGCGCATGCGCTGATCCAGCTCGGCATGGTCTGCGATGGGTGCGCGCTCCACAAAATAGCGCGAGCCCGACAGCGCATTCACGTAGCCGTGGCTCACCGTCGTCTGGTCGCGGTCGAGCACGGCAAAGCGCAGGTTCTCTACATCCATGCTGATGCCAAAGCCAATCACCACCAGCAGGATCAGCGAGCCCGCCAGCGCCAGCGTGGCGCGTACCGGGTCGCGGCGCAGCTCCAGGTTTTCGCGCCACAGGTAGCTAAGCATGCGCTGCAGGCTGAATGCGTGGCGCGTGGTTGCTACTCTATTTGTAGCTGCTGGCGATTGCTTTACCTGGGTTGGAGACGGTTTTTTATCTGAAACTGCCGCATGGGCTGCGCCGCCATCTGGCGCAGAAGTGCTGGACGATGCGCCCGAGGCCTCCAGCAGGTAACCAATAAACGCCTGCTCCAGCGTGGCTGCGCCGCGCCGGGCCATCAGGGCTGCGGGCGTGTCGCTGTCCAGCACCTGGCCAGCGTGCATCATCGACATGCGGTCGCAGCGCTCGGCCTCGTTCATGAAG
This sequence comes from Diaphorobacter sp., assembly GCF_050251835.1. Lineage (NCBI taxonomy): Bacteria > Pseudomonadati > Pseudomonadota > Betaproteobacteria > Burkholderiales > Comamonadaceae > Diaphorobacter > Diaphorobacter sp. The sequence goes on from NZ_JBFWLZ010000019.1 coordinate 32,144, forward strand.
TGGGTGGATATGAAGATGGTTACCCGGTCGCGGCGCGACAGCTCGATCAGCAGGCGCCAGAAGGCGTCGCGCGCCACCGGATCCACGCCCGATGTGGGCTCGTCCAGAATCAGCAGTTCGGGCCGGTGCACCATGGCCACCGCCAGCGACAGCCGCTGGCGCATGCCCAGCGGCAGGCTGGCGGGCAGGCTGGCGGGCAGGCTGGCGCGCACATCCTCCAGGCCAAAGCGCTGCAGCATTTCGTCCACGCGGCTGGGCACCTGTTCTTCAGGCACATGAAACAGGCGCGCGTGCAGCACCAGGTTTTGCTCCACCGTCAGCTCGCCATACAGCGAGAACGCCTGCGACATATAGCCCACGCGCCGGCGTGTGGCCATGTCGTGCGGGTCCACCTCATGGCCGAACAGCCAGGCGCGCCCCTCGCTGGCAGGCAGCAGGCCGGTCAGCATCTTCATGGTGGTGGACTTGCCGCAGCCGTTGGAGCCTAAAAAGCCAAAAATCTCGCCGCGGCGGATGCGAAAGCTCACGCTGTCCACCGCCACAAAGTCGCCAAAGCGCATGGTCAGGCCCTGCGCCTCGATGGCGATGTCGTCGTCGCCCGCCTGCAACGGCTCTATCACCACCGGGCTGTGACCGCGTTTTTTGGCCTCGGGCAACAGGGCGATGAAGGCGGCTTCCAGCGTGTCGGTGTCAGCGCGCGCCAGCAGCTCGGCCGGCGTGCCTGCGGCCAGAATGGCGCCGTCGTCCATCGCCACCAGCCAGTCAAAGCGCTGCGCCTCGTCCATGTAGGCGGTGGCGACGATCACGCTCATGTGCGGGCGCGCGGCGCGGATGCGCGCAATCAGCTCCCAGAACTGGGCACGCGCCAGCGGGTCCACGCCAGTGGTGGGCTCGTCCAGGATGAGCAGATCGGGGTCGTGGATCAGCGCGCAGCACAGCCCCAGCTTTTGTTTCATGCCGCCTGACAGCTTGCCTGCAGGCCGCGCCAGAAAGGGGTGCAGCCCCGTGCTGTGCGTCAGCGTATCGATACGCTTGCGCCGCTCGGCCGCACCGTGGCCAAACAGGCGCGCAAAGAATTGCAGGTTTTCCTCGACCGACAGCGTGGGGTAGAGGTTTTTGCCCAGCCCCTGCGGCATGTAGGCAATGCGCGGGCAGATGGCGTTGCGGTGCGCGGTGCTGCGCATGTCGCCACCCAGCACTTGCACGCTGCCCTGTTGCAAACCGCGCGCACCGGCAATCAGCGACAGCAGGCTGGATTTGCCCACGCCGTCTGGTCCGATCAGGCCCACCAGGCGACCGCGCGGCACGTCCAGAGTGATGCCGCGCAGGGCCACGGCTTTGCCGTAGCTCAGATGCACGTCGTGCAGGCTGACCGCGGGGGCTGCAGTCAGCAGGGGGTGGGGTGTGTGCCGTTCTTGCATGTGCCGGGCTTTGTGCCACCGTGGCGCGCAGCGTCACGGATCATGGGGCCGCGGTTTTGCGCAGGTGCTCGGGCCAGTCCTGCGCGGGATCCAGCCGGACCCAGGCCATGCCGGGCAGGCCAGTCTTGACTTGCTCGCGGTACTGGCGCAGAAGCTGCGCAGCGATGCGCGCCTTTACGCGGAACATGAGCTTTTGCCGCTCGCTGGCGGTTTCCACCGTCTTGGGCGTGAACTGCGCGGTGCTGGCCACAAACGACACCTGGGCCGGTATCACGTACTGCGGCGCAGCGTCCAGCACGATGCGCACTTCGCTGCCCAGGGCCACTCGGCCAGCCACAGTTTCGGGCAAAAAGAAGCTCATGTACACATCGGTCAGATCCACCAGGTTGAGTACCTTGCCGCCCGCGCCCAGCACCTCGCCTGGCTGGGCCAGTAGTAGCTGCACGCGGCCCTCGCGGGGGGCGATGAGCTGGCTGTCTTGCAGGTCGGCCTCGATGCGCTGCACTGTGGCCTCGGCGGCGCGCACGGCCGATTGCGCGCTGTCCACCTGCGTGCGCGCCGCCTGGATGGCCGCCTGCGCTGCCTGCGCCTGGGCTTGCGCGGCTTTTACCGCCGCCTGCAGACCGCGCACGCGCGCGCGGTCATCGTCCAGTTCTTGCAAGGGCATGGCGCCTTGGCGCGCCAGGGTGTCTGCGCGCGTGGCGCGCCGCTGCGCGGCATCCAGGTCGGCCTCGCGCTGCACGATCTGCGCCTGCGCAGCCGCGTGCTCGCTTTCGCGCAGCGCCACCTGGGCGCGGGCTGCGGCAACGGACTGGCGCGCCTGATCCATCCCGGCCTGGGCCTCGCGGCGCTGGGCCAGCAGGCTGTCCACCTGCATGCGCGCCAGGGGCTGACCTTGCTGCACGAAGTCGCCTTCCTGCACCAGCACTTCGGCCACGCGGCCAGCGTATTTGGTGGCGATGTCCACCTCGGTGGCCTCGATGCGTCCATTGCCGCCCGCCAGGCCGTTGTCTTGTTGCTTTGCGCTCCATTGCATCCATGCATAAGCGCCCGCGAGTGCAAGGATCAGAACCGCGGACACCAGCATCACTAAGGCGGCGGGGCGCTTGCGCGCTGTGGATGAGCTGGGCTGATTGCTGGGTGAAGCTCGTGTCATGCTTTCCAAGTATGCCGACCCCGCGTGTCAGTGTCATGGCGTCGTGCAAAAAAAAGCCCCGTCCTCAGCGGGGCCTGGCGGGGCAGCGCGGCCTCAGCCGCCGCGGCGCATGGCCTCGAAGAAGTCCACGTTGGTCTTGGTCTCCTTCATCTTCTTGATCATGAGTTCCATGGACTCGATCTCGTCCATGTTGTACATGAACTGGCGCAGGATGCGGGTTTTTTGCAGGATCTCGGGGGGCAGCAGCAGCTCTTCACGGCGCGTGCCGCTCTTGTTGAGCTCGATGGCGGGGAACACGCGCTTTTCGTACAGGCGGCGGCTCAGGTGGATTTCGCAGTTGCCCGTACCCTTGAATTCTTCAAAGATCACCTCGTCCATGCGGCTGCCGGTGTCCACCAGCGCCGTGGCGATGATGGTCAGCGAGCCTCCTTCTTCCACCTTGCGCGCCGCGCCAAAGAAGCGCTTGGGGCGCTGCAGCGCGTTGGAGTCGACACCGCCCGACAGCACCTTGCCGCTGGAGGGCACCACGTTGTTGTAGGCGCGGGCCAGGCGGGTGATGGAGTCCAGCAGGATCACCACGTCTTTCTTCAGCTCGACCAGGCGTTTGGCGCGCTCGATCACCATCTCGGCCACATGCACGTGGCGCGCGGCGGGCTCGTCGAAGGTGGATGCAATGATCTCGCCCTTGACCGAGCGCTGCATCTCGGTCACTTCCTCAGGGCGTTCGTCCACCAGCAGCACCATCAGGTGCACGTCGGGGTTGTTGGCCGTGATGGCATGGGCGATGTGCTGCATCATCACCGTCTTGCCGCTCTTGGGCGGCGCAACGATCAGCGCGCGCTGGCCGCGGCCGATGGGGGCAATGATGTCGATGATGCGGCCGGTGATGTTCTCATCGCCCTTGATGTCGCGCTCCAGCTTCATCTGTTCCTTGGGGAACAGCGGCGTGAGGTTCTCGAACATCACCTTGTGCTTGTTCTGCTCGGGCGGACCGCCGTTGACCTTGTCCAGCTTGGTCAGCGCGAAATAGCGCTCGCCGTCCTTGGGGGTGCGCACCTCGCCTTCGATCATGTCGCCGGTGTGCAGGTTGAAGCGGCGCACCTGGCTGGGGCTGATGTAGATGTCGTCGGTGCTGGCGGTGTAGCTGGTGTCGGGGCTGCGCAGAAAGCCGAAGCCGTCGGGCAGGATCTCAAGCACGCCGTCGGCAAACACCTGTTCGCCCGCCTTAGCGCGCTTTTTGATGATGGCGAACATCAGCTCCTGCTTGCGCATGCGGCCGCCGTTTTCGATTTCGAGTTCTTCGGCCTGCTTGAGGACTTCAGACACGTGCAGTGCCTTGAGTTCGTTAAGGTGCATGGAATGACTCCAGAGCGGAGTGGAAACAAATCTGTGTGAGGGGAGGGGCTGCGTGCCGTGCGGGCCAAGGGTGATGGCGGACCGGGCGAGCCGTTGACCTGAGACCAGCCGCTGGGTGGAGGTGCGGCGGGGAGGGCGGCGCCGATTATGGCAGGTTTTTTTTACGCAGCAGAAGGTGTTTGCGCTGCAAGCCCATCCGGGCAGAACGCCGGCCGCGGGTGCGCAGGCGGCCGGCAGGGGCTTTTAGGGGGTGGTCAGCCCAGTTGCTGATCGATGAAGGCCGTCAGCTGCGCCTTGCTCATGGCGCCGACCTTGGTGGCGGTCAGCTCGCCGTTCTTGAACAGCATCAGCGTGGGAATGCCGCGAATGCCGAACTTGGCGGGGATTTCGCGGTTTTCGTCCACGTTCATCTTGGCGATGGTCAGCTTGCCCTGGTAGGCGCTGGCCACTTCGTCCAGCACGGGGGCAATCATCTTGCAGGGGCCGCACCATTCGGCCCAGTAGTCCACCAGCACCGGGGTGTCGGCTTGCAGCACGTCGGCTTCAAAGCTGGCGTCGGAGAGATGTTTGATGAGTTCGCTGGCCATGGGGCGTTCCTTGGTTCCTTGTGTGGGCAGAGCATGCTGCCGATACGTTTACAGTCCAAATATTGTGACAGAAACCCAATCCCTCCTCATGCCTGTGGCTGGTGCCTGCAATGCTATGACGGCCATAGCAAACAACGATCTGGACAGCGGTGGCGCGCCATGCTGGCAAGCCGTGTTCGAGCGCGTGCAGGCCTGGGCCGGCGGGTGCGGCGCGCACATGGCCAGCGCAGTGGTGTTGGTGCCTTATGCCCAGCTGATGGCGCACGCGCGCCGCGAATGGCAGCGTGCCTATCCACAGGGTTTTGCCCCGCGTTTCGAGACCACGCGCAACTGGGCGCGGCAGCTGGGCGCGCCGCTGCCCGAGGGCAGCGAATACGCGGGCGACATGGCGCGCGACGCCCTCACCGCGCGCGCCCTGCTGGAGCGCGCGGGCCTGGCCGAGCAGCGCGAGGTGCTGGCCACCCCGCTGCTGGAGATGGCCGCGCAGCTGGCCGCCGTGGTTGCCGCCGTGCCGCCGGATGGCCGTGCCGCCTGGGCTGATGCGGCCCGCGCGCTGCTGCCGGCGGCCGGCGACGGCGGCGCCCTGCGGCTGGAGGCGGCTGCCGCACACATTGCGCTGGAATGGGTGCTGGCCTCGCCCCATGCAAGCGACGTGCTGTTCTCGCCCGGCGTGCGCGCTGCCGTGCCCTTGCTGATGGTGGTGGAAGGCTTTCAACCCGACCCGCTGGCGCGCGCCCTGGCCGCGCACTGGGGCGATGCCGCCTGCACCGTGGCTTTGCCGCAGGCGGTGACTGGCGCGCCGACCGTCCCTGCCGCGCTGCATGCCGTGGCCGATGCCGAAGACGAGGCCCAGCGCGCCGCCGCCTGCGTGCTGGCGCACCTGGCGCAAGGGCGCGCGCCCGTGGCGCTGGCGGCCAACGACCGCGCGCTCACCCGCCGCATCAGCGCGCTGCTGCACAGCGCGGGCGTGGCCGTGCATGATGAAAACGGCTGGCTGCTGTCCACCACACATGCCGCCGCCCGGCTGATGGCCGCGCTGCACGCCTGCGCCTGGGACGCCACGTCCGACGCCGTGCTCGACTGGCTCAAGCAATTGCCCGCGCCCGACGCCGCCGCGCTGCGCGCGCCGGGAGTCTCTCGAACTTGCAGCGCCGAAAGCGAAAACCGAAGGTTTCACCAAAATCGGCCCCAGCGAGCACAGTTTTCGCCGGATTTGCAGCCCAATAGCCGAGCTATTGGGCAAGAAGACGGTGAAAAATGGGCCGCTGCGGTCGATTTGCAGCCGGCGACTTCCAAGTCCGAGAGGCTCCTGGAGCACTGGCTGCGCCGCACTGGCGCCGGGCGCTGGTCTGGCGCGGCGGCGCAGCTGCAGGCTGGCGCGGACCGGCGCCCCGCCGAGGCAGCGCTGGCCGCCCAGGTGCAGGCCTGGCGCGCGCCCCTGGCCGCGGCACGCCCACTGGCCGAGTGGCTGCAGGCGCTGCGCGTGCTGCTGCAGGACTGCGGCCTGTGGGACGGCCTGCAGCAAGACCCGGCCGGTGCGCGCGTGCTGACCGAACTGCGCTTGCCCGAAGGCCTGCAGGCCGACCTGCAGGACATGGAAGGCGCAGGTGCCCGCATGGGCCTGTCGGATTTCACCCGCTGGGTGGGCGAGGTGCTCGAGTCCGCCCGCTACCGGCCTGAATACCTGAGCGACGCGCCCGTGGTCGTGCTGCCGCTGGCGCAATTGCTGGCGCGCCCGTTTGCCGCGCTGGTCTTGCCCGGCTGCGACGAAAAGCGCCTGCAGGCCGCCCCCGAGCCGCCCGGCCCGTGGACGCAGGCGCAGCGCGAAGGCCTGGGCCTGCCCACGCGCGACCTGCTGGCCGCCGCGCAGCGCGCCGCGTGGAGTCACGCCCTGCGCACGCCGCGGGTGGACATCCTGTGGCGCATGGGCGACGAAGGCGGCGAGCCCCTGCTGCCCAGCCCGCTGGTGCAGGCCTTGCAGCTGGACGGCGTGTGCAGCAACGGTGCCGACGCGCGCGTGGCACGCACCGTGCCCGCCGCGCCCACGCAGCGCCCGCTGCCGGTGGGCGCGCAGTTGCCGGTGCTGCGGCTGTCGTCATCGGCGTATGCCGACCTGCGCCACTGTCCCTACCGGTTTTTTGCGCTGCGCCAACTGCAGCTGCAGGAAGACGACGAGCTGGACGCGGCGCTGGACAAGCGCGACTTCGGCACCTGGCTGCACGCCGTGCTGCAGCACTTTCACGAAGCGCTGCGCGATACGCCTACCGCCGACGGCGCGGCGCGCAACGCCCTGATGGACCAGGCCGCCGCCCGCGCCACGCGAGAGCTGCAGCTGCCCGAAGGCGACTTTCTGCCCTACGCCGCGGGCTGGCCCGCGCTGCGCGGCGGCTACCTGGACTGGCTGGCCCAGCATGAAGCCACTGGCGCCAGCTTTCGCCAGGCCGAACTGCGCGCGCGCCAGCCGCTGGGCGCGCTGGAACTGGTGGGCACACTGGATCGCGTGGACGCGGTGCACCCGCCCGGCGGCGGCGAGCCCCTGCCCCTGGTGATCGACTACAAAACCGAGAGCGATGCGCTCACCCGCGGCCGCATCAAGGCCGGGGCCGAAGACACGCAACTGGCCTTCTATGCGGCCCTGCTGCAGGACGACACCCTGCGCGCCGCCTACGTCAACGTGGGCGAGCGCGGTGAAACCCGCCTGCACGAACAGGACGACGTGGTGCAGCTGCGCGACCTGCTCATCGAGGGCATCACGCACGACATGCAGCGCATTGCCGCGGGCGCCTCGCTGCCCGCGCTGGGCGAGGGCAGCGTTTGCGACTGGTGCGCCGCACGCGGCCTGTGCCGCAAGGATTTCTGGAATGAGTGAATTTGTCCCGGTGGGCGCCGTGCAAGCCGCCTACGAACACAATGGCCAGCCCGTCAGCCGCGAGGCGTTTTACGCCATCGCCTGCGACCCCGCACGCAGCGTGGCCGTGGAGGCCTGCGCCGGTGCGGGCAAGACCTGGATGCTGGTCTCGCGCATGCTGCGCGCGCTGCTGGACGGCTGCGCGCCGCATGAGATTTTGGCCATCACCTTCACCAAGAAGGCCGCGGGCGAGATGCGCCAGCGCCTGCAGGAATGGCTGCAGGAGTTTTCCAGCAAGCCGCTGCCCGAGCTGGAGCGCGAACTGACTGCAAGAGGAATCAGCCCCCAGCACGCGCAGGACAAGCGCGAGCAGCTACAAAAACTGTATCGCCAGACGCTGGATGCCGGCCGCCCGGTGCAGATTCGTACTTTTCATAGCTGGTTTGCCGCGCTGCTGGGCACGGCGCCGCTGTCGGTGCTGGAGCAGCAAGGCCTGCCCGCGCATTACGAGTTGCTCGAAGACGACGCCGAGGCGGTGCGCGAAGTCTGGCGCCCGTATCTGGCCGCCGTGGCGCAGGATGCGCAGTTGCGCGCCGACTACCAGGCCAGCGTGGCGCTGCACGGCCGGTCGCAGACGCACAAGGCGCTCGAAGGCGCGCTGGCCAAGCGTGTTGAGTTCACACTGGCCGACGAGGCGGGCGCGGTGGATGCGTCCATCCCGCACTTTGGCGCACATTTCGGCGCGCAGTACCCGCACCTGGCGGGCCTGTCCGACCCGGCCGGCGCCCTGGCCAGCGACGCCGCACGCCAGCGCTGGCACGCCTGGGCCAAGGCGCTGGGCGCCGAGTCGAACAAGACCCCGCAAAAGGCCGCCAATGCCATCATCGACGCCTGGCTGTGCGACGACCTGGGCCAGCGCCTGGACATGCTGCGCAAGGCCTTCTTCGTGGCCGCGCAGGACCGCCTGACCAACCACCTGCAGAAATACCCCGCCGCACAGGAGGCCGAGCCCGAACTGCAGCTGCTGTGCGCCGCGCGCCGTCAGCACCACGCCTGGCAGCACCAGCAGCGCATGGCGCGGCTGGCGCGCGCGCTCATTGCGCAGTTTGCACAGCTCAAGCGCGAGCGCGGCTGGGTGGACATGAACGACGTGGAGCGCACCGCGCTGGTGATGCTGTCCGACCCCATCCTGTCGGGCTGGGTGCAAGAGCGCCTGGACGCGCGTGTGCGCCACCTGCTGGTCGATGAGTTCCAGGACACCAACCCGCTGCAATGGCAGGCGCTGCATGCCTGGCTGGCGGGCTACGCGGGCGCGGGCGGCGGCGCCAGCGGCCAGCGCCCGCCCAGCGTGTTCATCGTGGGCGACCCCAAGCAGAGCATCTACCGCTTTCGCCGCGCAGAGCCGCAGGTGTTCAAGGCCGCGCAGGCTTTCGTGCGCCAGGGCCTGGGCGGCGACCTGCTGGCCTGCGACCACACGCGGCGCAACGCCACCGGCGTGATTGCCGCGGTCAACCAGGCCATGCAGGCGGCCCAGGCGTTGGGCGAGTACGCGGGCTTTCGGGACCACACCACCGAATCCAAGGAGGCAGGCCAGCTGCTGCGCCTGCCTGCGATCGTCGCCCCGGACGATGCGGACGACGGTGCGGACACCAGCGCCGCCCCCGCATGGCGCGACAGCCTGACCGAGCCACGCCACGAGGCCGAGCAAACCCTGCGCATGGCCGAGAGCGCCCAGGCCGCGCAATGGGTGGCCGCGCAGATCGCCGCGGGCACCGCGCCGCAAGACATCATGGTGCTGGCGCGCAAGCGCGACCGCCTGGCCACCATGCAAGACGCGCTGCGCGCCCTGCACATCCCTTGCGTGCAGCCCGAAAAGGCCGACCTGGGCGACGCGCCCGAGGTGCAGGACGTCGTGGCGCTGCTGGATGCGCTGGTGTCCCCCGGCCACAACCTGTCGCTGGCGCGCGCGCTCAAGTCGCCGCTGTTTGGTGTGAACGACGAAGCGCTGGTGCAGCTGGCGCTGCTGGCCCGCCAGGACGCGCATGCCCAATGCAGCTGGTTTGATCTGCTGCAAAAAAGTGAGCTGCTAGCGCCTGATATACAAGAGCTAGGGCCTGATTTGGCTCTGTATAAGCATTGGGTGGACACGCTGCCCCCGCACGACGCGCTGCACGCCATCTACCAGCACCGCGACGTGCTCGCCCGCTTTGCCGCCGCCGCGCCTGCCACGCAGCGCGCCAGCGTGCTGGCCAACCTGCGCGCGCTGCTGGCCGCCGCGCTGCAACTGGGCGGGGGGCGCTATCTGACCACCTACGCCTTCGTGCGCGCCATGAAGCGCCCCGGCATGCGCGCGCCCGGCCGGGTGGATGCGCAGGCCGTTCGCCTGCTCACCATTCACGGCGCCAAGGGGCTGGAGGCCCACAGCGTGCTGCTGCTGGACACCGACGCCCGCGCGCAAAAGGCCGAGACCATGGGGGCCCTGGTGGACTGGCCGGGAGAGCAGCCCGCGCCCTTGCGCTTTGCCTTTCTGGCCAGCGAGACCAACCCGCCGCCCAGCGCCGTGGACCTGCTGGCGGCCGAGCGCGCAGAGCGCCAGCGCGAAGAACTCAACACCCTGTACGTGGCCATGACCCGCGCCAAGCACTGCCTGGCCCTGTCGGCGGTGCAATCCGGCACGGCCACCCCCGGCAGCTGGTGGAACCGCCTGGCCGCCAGTGTGCAGGACGCGCCCGTGCCGCCAGCCGCGCAGGACGGCGCCGCGCAGGACCGTGCCGCCGTCACCCTGCCGCAACTGCCGCCCTACCAGGCGGGCGCCGCCGCAGGCACTGCCGAAGCCGACCAGGGCGGCCGCACAGGCGAGGCCGGCCCGCCCGTCACCACCGCGCAGTCGCGCCAGGGTGAGGCCATGCACCAATTGCTGGAGCAGGCCGGCGTGACCGGCATGCCCCCCGAGGGCGGCGGCTGGCCCGCGCGGCGTCTTGCACAGCTGGCGCGCGACTTTGACATCACCCCAGACGCCGCCGCGCAGGCCGCCGCCATGGCGCGGCGCATCCTGCAGGGCGAGGGCGCCTGGGCCTGGGACGCGGCGCAGGTGGAGCTGGCCGTCAACGAAGCGCCCCTAGTGCATCAGGGCCAGGGCCTGCGCCTGGATCGCCTGGTGCGTCTGCACCAACCGCGCCAGGGCGCACGCTGGTGGGTGCTGGACTACAAAACCGCAGCCACCCCCGAGCGCCAGCCCCAGCTCATCGCACAACTGCAGCGCTACCGCCAGGCCGTGCAGGCGCAGATGCCGGGCGAAGCGGTGGGGGCCGCGTTCTTGAGCGGGGATGGGCGGCTGGTGGTTCTGGAAGCTGGCTGACCGCCCCGGCGGCTGGCCTCAGGCCGCGTAAACCGATGCGTCCTGTGCGGGCGTGTCCTGCGGTGCATCGGCACAGCCCGCCAGCATGGCCATCCAGGCATCGTGCCCGCCGCGCAGCGGCAGCGCGTTGGCAAAGCCCATGCGGCGCAGCGCCTGGGCGGCGCGGATGGCGCTGGCGTCTTGCGGGCAGGCGCACAGGGTGACGATGGCCGCGTTGCGCGGCCAGTCGCGCACCTGGTGGGCCAGACGGCGCAATTGGGCCGCGTGGGCCTGGGCGATGGGGGCGCTGGCGGCCAGCGCCGGCCCGCGCAAGTCCAGCAGGCGCGGCGGCGTGGGTGATGCCAGCGCGGCACGCAGGGCGGGCGCGTCGATGTGCGGCATGGTGGCCCAGCGCAAAAAGCGCTGGCGGCGCCACAGCTTGCTGCCCAGCCACAGCGCCAGCACGGCGGCCAGCCCCATCAGCGCCAGCGGGCCGTGCGTGCGCATCAGCGCCAGCGCGTGGGCAACCTGCTCGCGCAGCAGCCAGCCCAGCGCCAGCGCGCTGCCCGCCCACAGCGCCGCGCCGCCTGCGGCGGACAGGGTGAAGCGAACCACCGGCATGCCCGACAGCCCGGCCACTGGCGCCGCCACGGCCGAGAAGCCGGGCACGAACTTGGCCACCAGCAGCGCGGGCGCGCCCCAGCGGGCAAAGCGCTGCTCGGTCTGTGTCACGCAACTGCCGGGGTTGATGGACAGGCGGCACAGCAGCGCCAGCACCTTGTAGCCGTAGCGGCGGCCCAGCAGGTACCACAGCCGGTCAGCCACCATGGCGGCGGCCACGGCCGCTGCCAGTGCGGCTGCCAGCTGCAGCCAGCCCGCGGCCAGGCTGCCGGCGATCAGCAGCGTGGGCCACACGGGCACGGGCATGCCCAGCTGTTGCAGCAGCACGTTGCCAAAGACCAGCCAGGGGCCGTATTGCGCAAAAGAGGTGGTCAGCGCGGAGTTGGTCATGGTGCCCAGGGGATGGGGGGCGCCTCCAGGCGCGGGCCATTGAAGCCGCGCACTTCGCCAAAGCGCGCGCTGCCGGCCTGCCAGTCGCGCTGCGCCTGGGTGATGTAGGGCTTGCCGTGGCCGACAAAATTCCACCAGAGGGTGATGTCGTCCGGAAACGGCTCGCCGCCGATCAGCAGGGCGCGCGTGCCGGCGGGCAGCGCCAGTTGCAGCGCCGTGCCGCCGGGCGGCAGGTACAGCAGTTCGTCGGCCGCCAGCGCCTGGCCTTGCGCGGTGGCGGGGCCGGTCAGCGGCATCAGGCCGTATTCAAACGCGGGGTTCAGCGCCAGCGTGAGTGCCGCATCCTGTGGCGCGAACCAGTCCACGCCCACCAGCGGCGTGTGCACCTGCACGGGTGAGCGCCGGCCGGCATGTGCGCCGACCAGCAGCACCGCCTGGGCGCCGCCTTCGGTCCAGCGGGGCAGGTCGGGGTAGTGTTCAAAGCGCGGCGCCATGTCGGCCACGCCCGCGGGCAGGGCGATCCACAGCTGGGCGGTGTGCAGGCGGGATTCGCCGGCGGGCGACTCTTCGGTGTGCGATATGCCGTGGCCGGCGGTCATCAGGTTGACCTGGCCGGGGCGGATCAGCTGCTCGTTGCCCAGGCTGTCGCGGTGCAGCACCTCGCCCTCCAGCATCCAGGTGAAGGTCTGCAGCCCGGTGTGCGGGTGCGGGCCCACGCGCAGGCCGTCGCCGGGCGCAAACTGGGCCGGTCCGGCGTGATCCAGAAAGCACCACGCGCCAATGGTGCGCCTGAGCCGCGACGGCAGCGTGCGCGCCACCGGCACGCCGCCGCCAATGTGGGCTGTGCGGGCGGGGATGCGGATGAAGGGGTCTGTCATGCAGTTCTCCGGCGGCGGGGCTGTGGATTGTGGTGCAAAAAAGGCGGCAGCCCTTTATTCACAAGCGCAAGCAGCTATTGAAAATATAGCTGCCGCGTGGGTGGCTGCAATGCCCGCAAGGTCTGTGATGGTCGATTTATTGTATTGTAGGTGTTAATAAAACATGGATAAACAGCCATTTATCACCAAATAATCCTGCAATTGGAACGATGGAGCGGGGTGAGCAGGGCCTTTTGAGCCAGTGCGAGGCCAGAGCTTGCCAGATCAGGCCGGTTTGGCGCTGCGCAGCGCTTGCGCGCATCAAAATCAAGCGTCAAAACACCCTCAAGCCCTTATAAATCAAGCGTAAGCAGCTATCAAATCAAAAGCAACCGGAGCTTTGCAGTGCAAGACCTGAACGACCTGGCCTATTTCGCCCATGTGGCCGAGCATGGCGGTTTTGCCGCCGCTGAACGCGCCACGGGCATCCCCAAATCCAAACTCAGTCGGCGCCTGGCTGAGCTGGAGGAGCGCCTGGGCGTGCGCCTCATCCAGCGCAGCACGCGCCGCTTCGCGCTGACCGACATCGGCCAGCGCACCCTGCAGCACGCGCGCGCCATGCTGGCAGAGGCCGACGGCGTGCAGGCCCTGGTGCACGAGCAGGTCAGCGCGCCGCGCGGCACGGTGCGCCTGTCGTGCCCGCCCGCGCTGTTGCAGCACGCCGTGGGCAGCATGCTGGCGGGCTTTCTCAACGCCTGGCCGCAGGTGCGGCTGCAGGTGCAGGCCACCAACCGCAATGTCGATGTATGGCACGACGGCGTGGATCTGGCCGTGCGCGTGCGCGCGCCCGACGCCGACCTGCCGCAAGACGAAATCGTCAAGCCGCTGGCGCGCAGCCCGCATGTGCTGGTGGCAACGCCAGGCCTGCTGGCCGCTGCCGGGGCCGATGGTGCGCCCGCAGCACCCGTCACCCCTGCGGATCTGGCCCGGCTGCCCACGCTGGGGCTGGGCAACTCGCCCGACGAAAGCCTGTGGCGCCTGACGGGGCCGGCCGGCACGCAGGCGGATGTGCCCATCACGCCGCGCCTGGTGGCCGACGACATGAGCGCGCTGCTGTGCGCCGCGCTGGCAGGCGTGGGCTGCGCCGCACTGCCGCGCATGATGGTGCACGGGCCGCTGGCACGCGGCGAGCTGCTGGAGCTGCTGCCCGGCTGGGCTCCGGCGCCCGGCCTGGTGCAGGCGGCATTTGCCAGCCGCCAGGGCATGCGGCCGGCGGTGCGTCAGTTGCTGGAGGCGCTGTCCAGCGGCTTTGAAGCCCTGGTGCGTGACGGCCGGTGCGTGGAGCTGGCGGCGCGGCGGTGACGCGGTGGGTCCGTCGAAAAGGCATGGATTGCTGCGGCGTGGGGCAATGACGGTGAGCTTGGTGGGATGATCGGCGCATGACTTTTGCAATGCCTGATTCCTCCGGTTCTTCCCGCGCGCTGGCGTGCGACCTGGCCATCATCGGCGGCGGACCGGCAGGTCTGATGGCTGCCGAGGCGGCCGCCGCCGCGGGTGTGCGCGTACATGTGCTGGATGCCATGCCATCGGTGGGGCGCAAGTTCTTGCTGGCGGGCAAGGGCGGGCTCAACCTCACGCATTCCGAGCAGCACACGCTTTTTGCCAGCCGCTACGCCGGGCGCCAGCCGCAGATCGAGCCGCTGCTCCAGGCGTTCGGCGGGCCCGAGCTGCGCGCCTGGGCGCAAGGGCTGGGGGTGGACACTTTCGTGGGCACGTCGGGCCGTGTGTTTCCGACCGACATGAAGGCCGCCCCCTTGCTGCGCGCCTGGCTGCAGCGCCTGCGCGGGCAGGGGGTGCAGTTTCACATGCGCCACCGCTGGCTGGGCTGGATGGATGACGGCGCGTTGCGCTTTGCCGCGCCACCGGGCGATGTGCGCGTCGCCGCCCGCGCGGTGGTGCTGGCCCTGGGCGGCGGCAGCTGGGCGCGCCTGGGATCGGACGGCGCGTGGGTGCCGCTGCTGGCGCAGCGCGGTGTGGCCCTGGCGCCGCTGCGCCCGTCCAACTGCGGTTTTGACGTGCTGCGCGCCGATGCGCCAGCGGGCGAGACGCGCCGCGCCTTCCTGCAAGAGCTGCTGGGCCGCACGCCTGCGCCGCCCGTGGGTTGGACGCCGCACTTCGCCGAGCGCTTTGCCGGCCAGCCGTTCAAGACGGTGGCGCTGCGCTTTACCGACAGCCAGGGCCGCAGCTTTGATCGGCGGGGCGAGTTCGTCGCCACGGCCACGGGTGTGGAGGGCAGTCTGGTCTATGCCGCGTCGCAGCTGCTGCGCGACGAGATCGTGGCCCACGGCCATGCGACTTTTCACCTGGATCTGCTGCCCGACCACGCGCCCGAGCGGGTGCTGATGGAGGTGCGCCACCCCCGCGGCTCGCGCAGCCTGTCCAGCCACCTCAAGAGCCGTCTGGGGCTGGACGGCATCAAGGCGGGCATCCTCTACGAGCATCTGGGCAAGGAGGGTATGGGCGACCCGGTGGCAGTGGCTCACGCCATCAAGGCGCTGCCGATCACCGTGGTGGCTGCCCGCCCGATTGACGAGGCCATCAGCACCGCGGGCGGCGTGGCGTTTGAGGCGCTGGACGAGCACCTGATGCTGCGCGCGCTGCCCGGCGTGTTCTGCGCGGGCGAGATGCTGGACTGGGAGGCGCCCACGGGCGGCTATCTGCTCACGGCCTGCTGCGCCACGGGGCGCGCGGCGGGTGAGGGCGCGGCGCGGTGGCTGGCATCGCTGTCGGGCGCCGATTGTCGGCGCAGCTGATGCAGGCGCGTGATCGGCACGTGAACCGCAGTGAAGGGCGCCTGATGCGTGTGGCCGATGCGGGCCGCAGCCGTGTCGCCGCGGGCCGGGCGCGGCAGCTCGTCAGGGCCCGTCGCGCCGCACCAGCGCCACGCCGCGCTCTTCGCGCAGTACGGTCACGGGCGGCTGGGCTCTCAGCCGGTCGGTGCGCGTG
>NZ_JBFWLZ010000019.1:47822-51573 GCF_050251835.1 Diaphorobacter sp.
GCAGCCGTGTCGCCGCGGGCCGGGCGCGGCAGCTCGTCAGGGCCCGTCGCGCCGCACCAGCGCCACGCCGCGCTCTTCGCGCAGTACGGTCACGGGCGGCTGGGCTCTCAGCCGGTCGGTGCGCGTGAAGGCCAGGCCGCCCACCGGCGGCTCGCCCTGCGGTACCGGCTGACGCATGTACACGCCCACGCTGGGCCAGTGCGCGTTCCATTGCGTGATGGGGGGCTGGACGGTCTGCGGTGCGCCCAGGCTGCGCGCAAATTCGGCGGTGCGCTTGATGGGACCCTGCAACGCCTCGCCCAGCCAGGGCGCGGCAAACAGGCCGTGTGCCACGGCCGCCAGCCAGACGGCGGCGGCAAAACGCGGCACAAAGCCCTGGTTGCCTGCAAAACCGGGCAGTTTGAATGCCCCCGGCGCCGCGGCCAGCAGGCCGGTCAGTACCGTCAGCACGCCGCCCGCCCACAGCAATGCCGTGGGGGCCGGCGCGCCGTGCAGCAGCGCGGCATACAAGGGGTTGCGGATAGCCACCGCGCCGGATTGCAGCAGCCACGGCACCACAGCCAGGCCGCCCACCAGCACCATCAGCGCGGCCCACAGGGCAATGCGCAGGGCGCGGCGTGGTTCCTGACCCGTGGGCAGCGCCAGGGCCGTCAGCATCAGGATGCCGGGGCCGGCATACAGGCTGTAGTGGGGCAGCTTGGTGCCCGACAGGCTGAAGAACACGATCACGAAACCCGCCCAGCACAGCCAAAAGCGCGCCTCGGCATCGGCCCACAAGGCCCGCACGCGCCGCGCCAGGCCCAGCCACAGGGGCGTCCAGGGCAGCCAGACCAGCGGTACCACCAGCAGGTAGTACAGCAGGCTGCCGCCGTGCCCCTCCATCGGGCCGGAAAAGCGGTTGACGTTGTGCTTGAGGATGAAGCCTTCGACAAACGCCATGCCGTGGCGCTGTAGCGCGTACACGTACCACGGCGCCGCCACGGCGATCAGCAGCAGCCAGGCGGTCCCGTCGGACAGCGCGCGGCGCAGGGCGGCAAAGTCGCGCCGCGACAGCGCCCACAGGCCCAGCGCGGCGGCGGGCACCAGCAGGGCAATCGGCCCCTTGGTCAGCAGGCCCAGCGCCACCCACAGGGCGGCGCGGCGCAGGGGCGCGTGCTGGCCGCTCTCCAGGTGCCGCCACAGGTCCAGCGCGGTGAGCAGCAGGCACAGATTGAGCAGCGCGTCGGCGGTGGCCGCGCGCGCCATGGCCCAGGGGCCAAATGCCGTGACCAGCATCAGCCCCGTCAGCGCGCCCGCCGCGGTGCCGCGCCGCGCGGCGACGAACCCCGCCGCCGCCAGCGCCGCAAGCCAGGTGCACAGCGCCGATGGCAGGCGCAGCGCCCACTCGTTCAGCCCCAGCAGGGCCACGCTGGCCGCTTGCAGCCAATACACGGCAATGGGTTTGTCAAAGCGCGGCGCGCCGTTCATGGTGGTGTGACCAAAGTCGCCGCTGGCCAGCATCTCGCGCGTGGCGGACGAGAAAGCGCCTTCGTCCACGTCGTACAGCGGGCCGTTGCCCAGGCCGATCAGCAGGGGCGCTGCAAGCAGCAGCGTATACAGCAGCAAAAGTACGGGCCGGGGTGCGGCCGGCGCTGGGGCGGCGCCAGTCAAATGGGGCATTTTGTGGAGGTATTTAGGCAGTGGTGGGCGGCTGATGCTCGGTCTCAGGAGCATGGTCACCCCTGGCCGTGCCGGCGGTGGCCTGGTCGTTGCCACGGTTATTGCGCGTGCTGGCGCGCCAGCGGCGCAGAGCGCTGGCCAGGCCGATCAGCCCGATGGCGATGCGCAGGGGCCACCAGGCATCACCCTCCAGATAGGACAGCACCCAGAAGACGGCAACCAGCGCTGCTTCGGCCGCGGCCACCAAGCGCTGCGCCCGCGGCCCGGCCAGCCTGGGCGCCCAGCGGCCGTGGTGCTCCCACCAGCACGCCAGACAGGCCGCCAGCATGCCAAAGCCCGCTCCGGCGATCACGTCGGCCGGCCAGTGCGCGCCGATGGCGATGCGCGACCAGGCCACTCCCATCGCAGCCACCAGCAACCCCAGCAGGCTCCAGGCGGCGGTGCGCGGGTTTTGCAGGCTGGTGCGCGTGCCGCGCCAAATCCACCACAGGGCCAGCGCGCCAGCAAACGCCGTCAGCGTGTGGCCCGAAGGCAGGGCGTTGCTGGCCGCCACAGGCGAGCCAGCCACATGCACCAGATGCGGGTCCAGCACGCCCAGCGGGCGGGGGTAGGCCAGCAGCGGTTTGAGCGCGCGCGTCAGCAGCGCGGCCACGATCAGCGTGCGCAGCGCAAGCGCCGGGCCCAGGCCGCCGCGCGGGTCAGCGGCCAGCAGCAGGATCATCACGGGATAGCCCACGCCAAGCAGAGTGAGCTGTATGGCCAGCCGGTCTTGCCATGGGCCTGCGGCGCCGTTGATTCCGGCAAAGAGGGCCATGTTGACGCTGCCGCCCGAGAGCCAAAACCCAGCGCAGATGAGGAGGGCCGCCGCCGCCGCCAGGGCACGCCAGTGCCGGTCAGCGGGCCAGGGCAGTGGGGCAGCAAGAGAGTGAGGGTGCATCACATAGCCCGCCGCCAAACCATAAACAGGCAGGCAGGCCAGCCTATTCTAGAGAGCCTTGCGTGTTGTTTTTGTGAAATCCGCGCAACCGCACGCTTGCCGCATAGCGCCTGTGCCGGCGAAGCAAAGTGGGCGAAATGGGAACACGAGAGGGGGGAGGAAGTGAAAGGTGACGAGCCTGACCCCGGCACTGGCTACACAGTTAGGGCTGCTTGGTTCCCCACCTGACCCGGTTGGCCGCTTCACCATGCGGGAAGGCCCGTCGGCTGCGATTGTACGACGAAGCCGGTGGCGCCTGCGGCAGCGTCAGAACTTGGCCCTGTAGTACAGCATGGGGCCGCCACGCCTGACCCGCAGCAGCAGGCGCGAGTCGCCCTGCAACTGCACGCCGATGGCGCCGAACTCGGGTACCAGGCTGCCTGCGCGTCTGGAAGTCCACTGCACCTCCAGGCGCGTGCCGAAGGTGCTGTTTTGATGCTGGTTCCAAATCATTCCCAGGGTGTCTTGCGTGCCGGTGTAGGGGTGGGTGCGAGCCCAGGCCTGCAAGTCCAGCTGCAGATGCGGCCGCAGCTCGGACTGCCAGCGCACGCCCAGGTCGTAGGCCAGAGGCGTGCCCGGCGCATAAGCGCTGTCGAACACGGCGCGCTGCGCGGCTCCCGGCGTCTGCGACACCACGCCCAGCGTGAGCCCCAGGCGCCTGGACTGGCGCGGGGTGAACCA
Organism: Diaphorobacter sp.; assembly: GCF_050251835.1. Taxonomy (NCBI): domain Bacteria; kingdom Pseudomonadati; phylum Pseudomonadota; class Betaproteobacteria; order Burkholderiales; family Comamonadaceae; genus Diaphorobacter; species Diaphorobacter sp. The sequence continues at coordinate 51,139 of NZ_JBFWLZ010000019.1, forward strand.
CCCCGTCAGATCCAGGTACTGCATGCTTGCGCCCGACGGCGCGGTGGGCAGCGAGTAGCCGCCGGGCTCGGGATAGTCGCGTGCGCGCAGGTCCAGTGCCTCGGGCAGCGGCGGCTGCGGCGGCTGCTGGGCTACAGGCAGTTCGGCGGCTGGACTGACGTTGTCACTCATGGGGGCAGAAGCGCCGGGGACGGCATCGCCTTCCTGGCGGTTTTGCGCCAGGATCGGCGCTGCGGGGGGCAGGCACAGTAGGCTTGAGACCATCCACAGCACGACCGTCCGGGGCAAATGCAGGCACCGGTGTTGCGCAATGGGCTTCGTCAGGGCGTGCAACATGGCGGCAGGGCTCGGCAGGCAAGTTTGGCGTTGCGATCCTGTAAGCAGCAGTATGAATCAATCGCGCCGGGGTACAAGTCGATCCCGCCGTGGCGTTAA
>NZ_JBFWLZ010000020.1:0-51352 GCF_050251835.1 Diaphorobacter sp.
ATCCAGTGCGCAGGCAGGCCGAAGGCCGGGTCGGTGGTGGGGGTGCCGATCAGCGGCGTGGAGATGCCGCCGGGGTTGATGGCCAGGAACATGCCGGGGAAGGCCTCGCCCTCGCCCACCACCACGCCGCGCAGGGTGATGCGGTAGGCGCTGGGCTTGAGCTCCAAGTTGTCGCGCACATGCACGGCGGGCGGCAAAAAGCCCACCTCTTGTGCAAATTTGCGGCGCACACCCTTGATGCGCGTGAGCAGGTCGCCCTGGCGGTTTTTGTCCACCAGCGCGATCAGGCGGTAGCCCAGCTCCAGGCCCAGCAAGTCCACGGGCTGCAGGTCGTCCCAACTGGCCTCGCCGTCCCCTGCTGCGGGGGCGGGGGCTTCCTCTTCCGGCGGCGGGGCCTTCTGGCGCTGCAGCAGCACCCAGGCGCCCCAGCCAAACAGGCTGCCCATGGCCAGGAACACGACATGCGGCATGCCCGGAATCAGGCCCAGCAGGATCAGCACCCCGGCCGTCACCCCCAGCACGCGCGGCGACATGAACAGCTGTTGCACGATCTGCTGGCCCATGTCCGTTTCCTTGCCCACGCGCGAGACCACCATGGCCGAGGCCACCGAGATCAGCAGGCCCGGAATCTGCGCCACCAGCGCATCGCCCACGGCCAGCAGGATGTAGCTGTTGGCGGCCTCGCTGGCCGACAGGCCATGCGACACCATGCCGATGGCGAAGCCGCCCACGATGTTGATGATCAGAATCAAGATGCCGGCCACCGCGTCGCCGCGCACAAACTTGCTGGCGCCGTCCATGGAACCAAAAAAATTGGCTTCTTCCTGCACCTCGAGGCGGCGGCGCTTGGCTTCCTTCTCGTCGATCAGGCCGGCGTTCAGGTCGGCATCGACAGCCATCTGCTTGCCGGGCATGGCGTCCAGCGTGAAGCGGGCCGACACCTCGGCGATACGCTCGGCACCCTTGGTGACCACCACGAAGTTGATCACCACCAGGATGGCAAACACGATCAGACCCACGGCAAAGTTGCCGCCAATCAAAAAGTGACCAAACGCCTCGATCACCGCACCTGCGGCGCCCGGGCCGGTGTGGCCCTCCAGCAGCACCACGCGGGTGGAGGCCACGTTCAGCGACAGGCGCATCAGCGTGGTGAGCAGTAGCACCGACGGAAACGCCGCAAAGTCCAGCGGCTTGAGCATGTAGGCGGCCACCATCATTACCATCAGCGCCACGGCGATGTTGAGGGTGAAGAAGGTGTCCAGCATCCACGCGGGAATGGGCAGCACCATCAGCGCCAGGATGGCCACCACCAGCATCGGGGCCGATAGCCCCTGCAGGGCCACGCCGTTGGTGCCGGCCCATTGCCTCATGGATTGGATCGAATTGGGCGTCGTCATTTTGTGGCTCCGGCCGCGGTGGCAAGCGGCTTGTGGTGCGGATCGAGTTCAGGCGGCACGTAGGGGTCGGGCTGCGCTTCGGGCATGCGGCCCTCGCCGCGCATTGCGGCCTTCAGGCGATAGACATAGGCCAGCACCTGCGCCACAGCGGTGAACAGCTGGGCGGGAATGGGCTGATCGAGCTCGGCGTGGGCATACAGCGCGCGCGCCAGCATGGGCGACTGCAGCACCGGCACCTTGTGCTGCTGGGCAATCTCGCGGATCTTGAAGGCCAGCAGGTCCGTGCCCTTGGAGATGACCTGCGGCGCGCCCATCACGGCCTCGTCGTAGCGCAGCGCCACCGCGTAGTGGGTGGGGTTCATCACCACGAAGTCGGCCTTGGGCACTGCGGAGATGCTGGCGCGGTCGGCAATCTCGCGCTGCTTTTGCCGGATCTTGCCCTTGACCTCCGGGCTGCCTTCAGATTCCTTGTGCTCTTGCTTGACCTCCTGGTGGCTCATCTTCATGCGCGACTTGAAGAAGAACGCCTGCAGCGGCACGTCCACCACCGCAAACGCAAACACCACCAGCAGCTGCAGACTGACGCCGGCGACGATCCAGTCAGCCACGTGGCGCAGCGACTGCGGCGAGGGCTGCAGCACCAGCAGTGCCATTTCTTCGATGCTGTGCCCCATGTAGTTCCATGCCACCGCCGTCAGGATGGCGCTCATCAGCACCATCTTGGCCACGTTGGCCAGCTGCTGCTTGGAAAACAGGTTGGCAAAACCCGACAGCGGGTTGAGCCGATTGAACTGCGGCGTGACGGGCTTGAAGCTGAAGATCCAGCCGCCCGCGCCCACGGCGCTGGCCAGCGCGGCGGCGCCGGTCAGCAGCGCAAACGCGGCGCTGGCAAGCAGCCCCACCCCCACCATGGACTGCATGCGCGACAGCATCTGGCCGGGCGCCTGTACGGTGGCTGCGTCAAACACCAGCTGCATGCGCATGGCGCGCTCCAGGTACTCGACGAACCACGGCGCCAGCACCAGCAGCGCCACGGCACCCACACCCAGGATGGCCAGGTGCGACAAGTCCCGCGACCGGGCCGCCTGGCCGTCGGTGCGTGCCTTCTGGAGCTTTCGCTCCGTGGCGGGTAGGTTTTTGTCTTGGCTCGAATCCATGGTGGCATGACCTCAGGGCCATGCCATTGTCGGGAGCCGCAGGAAAAGCTAAAGCCCGAATAAAGGGGCAGGTGCGGCGCTATTCGCGGTGGCAGGCAGAGCCACGTTGCCGCTGATGTGCTATCGGGGTAATAGCAGCAAGCCTCCGATTGGCGGAGTCTGGTTGCACCCGGCGGTGTCCGGCGGTGCTTTTTCGGGCCAAACTGGAGCCGTCAAAACCCCAGGCTGGCCAGCAGGTCATCCACCTGCGACTGGTCGGTGACCACGTCGGGCGTGGCCCCCGGGTTGACCACGGGGCCTTGCAGGCGTTCGCGTTGCGGCTCGGGTGTGGCGGGCGGCTGCGCGCCGGGCGGCGCGGTCTGCAGCAGCAGCTGCACCAGTTGCTGCTCCAGCGTGCTTGCCAGGTTCACCACGCGGGCGATCACCTGGCCGGTGAGGTCGTGAAAGTCCTGCGCCATCATGATCTCGGTCAGGTGGCTGTCGGCTTCCTTGGTCACGCGATCGACGTCGGTCAGAAAGTTGTACACCTCGCCCCTGGCCACGGCAGCCACCGGATCGGCCACCAGCGAGGTGACCACGCGTTTCGTCTCCGAGGCCATGTAGTCGTGCAGCGACTTGGCCTGCTCCACGCGGCCCAGCACCTTTTCGGCCGCCTCGCCCGTCAGCCGCGCAATGTAGGACAGACGGCTTTGCGCATCGGGCAGCTCACCCATGCTGCCGCGCAACTGGTCGGCATAGCCCAGCTCGGTGAGTGCGGTGTGCAGCTGGCGCGTCAGCAGGCCGATTTTTTGGTGGACGTCGTCCGCCGCGCCGGCGGGCATGCCTTGATCCGCAGCTCCCATGGTTACAGCCCCAGCTTCTTGAGGATGAGCGTCACCTTTTCTTCGAGCGTGGCTTTGGTGAATGGCTTGACGATATAGCCCGCAGCGCCGCCCTGGGCTGCGGCGACGATGTCTTCCTTGCGCGCCTCGGCCGTCACCATGAGCACTGGCAGATGCTTGAGCGTGTCGTCCTTCTTGATCTCGGTCAGCAGCTGAAAGCCGTTCATGTTGGGCATGTTGATGTCGGTGACCACGAAGTCGAACTTGCTGTTGCGCAGCTTGTTGAGCGCTACCACGCCGTCCTCGGCCTCGTCGGCCTCGGTGTAGCCGCTTTCCTTGAGCAGATTGCGGACGATGCGCCGCATGGTGGAGAAGTCATCAACGATCAGAAAACGAAGGGCGGAGGACACAAAGGACCCTTTCGGTGCAAAAGAGGGGCGAGATTGGGAGGGCTATTGTCGTCAGTCACCGACGGCGTGACAAGTTGTTACCGACGCTCAGGGGTTTAATGCAGGATTGTCCGGCTTTTCGGCCGGGGTTTTCTCCTGGGGGAATAAGACATTCCTCTTGCCCATGAGTCGTTCCTCTGCCTCGTGCGTCAATACGGTAATGGTGATGCGGCGATTGACTGGCGCGCGCGGGTTGTCCGGCTCCAGCAGATCGCTGGCCGCCAGGCCTACCACGCGGCCCAGTTTGTCGTCGGGCATGCCGGCGGCCACCAGTTCGCGGCGCGAGGCATTGGCGCGGTCGGCAGACAACTCCCAGTTGCTGTAGCCGCGCTCGCCGTTGCCATAGGGCACGGCATCGGTGTGACCAGCCAGGCTGATGCGGTTTTCCACTTCGCCCAGCGCCGCGCCGATCTCGCGCAGGATGTCGCGCATGTACGGCTTGACCAGTGCGCTGCCGCTGTCGAACATGGGGCGGTTTTGCTCGTCCACGATCTGAATCTGCAACCCGTCGGGGGTCAGGTCCAGGCGGATCTGCGAGCGGTACTCATTGAGGCGCGGGTTGCCCGTGATCATGGCGTCGATCTTGGTCTGCAGCGCCTTAATGCGCTCGGCGTCGATGCGGGCGCGCTCGGCGCGCAACGCGTCGGGGCTGAACTGGTTTTTCTCGGCGCTGGAGCGGCGCACCTGGCCGTGCACTTTGGTCAGGTCATTGCCGCCGCCCGGGATGATGCTGGAGCTGTTGCCCGCTCCGTCGCCGCCTTGCATGGCTACCTTGAGCGGCGACTGAAAATACGAAGCAATGCCCTGCAGGTCGCCCTGGGCCGTGGAGCCCAGCAGCCACATCAGCAAAAAGAAGGCCATCATGGCCGTCATGAAGTCGGCGTAGGCAATCTTCCAGGCGCCGCCGTGCGCGGCGTGCGCGCTTTTCTTGACGCGCTTGATGATGATGGGCTGGAGCTTTTTTTCTGCCACGACCACCCCCGCCTACTTTTTGCCCTTGACGTGCGCTTCCAGCTCGGCAAAGGTCGGGCGGTCGCCAGAGAACAACACCTTGCGCCCAAACTCGATCGCCGTGGCCGGGTTGTAGCCCTGCATGCTGGCCAGCAGGGTGGACTTGATGCACTCGTATTCCTTGGCGGCGTCTGCGGCCTTTTGCTCCACCAGTCCGGCGATCGGCTCCACAAAGGCATAGCCCAGCAAAATACCCAGGAAGGTGCCCACCAGCGCCGAGCCCACCATGCCGCCCAGCACCGCCGGCGGCTGGCCCACCGAGCCCATGGTGTTCACCACCCCCAGCACGGCGGCCACAATGCCGAAGGCCGGCAAGCCGCCGGCCACACGGTTGAGCGCCGCCACCGGCGCATGGGCCTCCTGGTGGTGGGTGTCGATCTCGTTGTCCATCAGGGCTTCGATCTCGTGCGAATTGAGGTTGCCCGACACCATCATGCGCAGGTAGTCGGTGGTGAATTCGACCACATGCGGGTCAGAGCCCACGGTGGGGAATTTCTTGAAAAGCTCGGACTCGTGCGGTGCCTCCACATCCGCCTCGATCGCCATCAGGCCCTCTTTGCGGGCCTTTTGCAAAATCTCGTAGAGCATCGCCATCAGCTCCAGATAGCGCGCCTTGGTGTATTTGGAGCCCTTGAGCGCCGCAGGAATGGCCTTCAGGGTGGCCTTGATCACCTTGGGCTGGTTGTTGACGATGAACGCCCCCAGTGCCGCGCCACCGATGGTGGCCATTTCAAAGGGGAGCGCCTTGAGCACCACACCAATGGCGCCGCCATGCAGGATGAACACGCCAAAGACGCAGACCAGGCTGACGATGTATCCAATGATGACGTTCATTAAGGCGGTTCAGAAGCGTGGGTGGGCTGGTGAGAACAACCGCACCCAGTCAAGCTAGGCCGCGGCGAGAATGCACGGTAGTGATAATGGTATCGGATTGAACGGGCGCCACTTGAGAACTAGTCCGCTGACCCGTAAGGATCGGCCGTGGTGCGCCTAGTCGGATCGGAGTACGGCTCGTTTAGCGATTCACTCAGTCTGGCAGCCAAGCTTGCAGCCAGTTTTGTAGGTGTGCGCCTTCCAGCATCCAATGCTGGTGCACGGCCTTTCGCAGCGCGTCGCCTGATGCCGCCGATGCGTCCAGATCGGCCAGGTGCATGCGGATGGCGTCCACCCAGTTCTTGTAGCGGTTCTTCACGCGCGTCACGGGCAAGCCGCATTGGTAGGGCGCTACGTCGCTGCATACCACGGGGTAGCCACAGGCGCCGTACTCCAACAGCTTCAGGTTGCTTTTGCAGTCGTTGAACAGATTGTGTTCCAGGGGGGCCACCGCCAGGTCGAGGTTCAAACTGGCAAGCTTATGAGGGTACGACGCAATGTTGACGGGCGTGTGGTGCTCGTGCAAGTAAGGGCGCATGGGCGCTGGGCACATGCCCAGAAACACCCACTCCACCTCACCTGCCAGGGCCTTAACCACGTCGGCGATCAGTTCCAGGTCGCCCTGGTGGCTTGAGCCGCCTGCCCAGCCGACGCGCGGGCGCTGGCCCTGGCGGCGCAGGCTGGAGAGGTGGCCCCAACGTTCGGGGGGCAGCCGGTTATGCACTACACGAATGTCGCGGTGCAGCTTTGCCATTGCTTCGGCCAAGGGGGTAGTGGAGACGACCAGCCGATCTGTCAGATCGAGCCAGCGTTTCAATACCCTTTGCATGTCTTGCGGTAGTTGGCCCCGGTGTCCATTCTTCATGGGCAGGTTGAGCAGGTAGTCGTCCAGTTCAGCCACTTTGAACGCCTGGGTGAAGGGTACTGTGCGGCGTACCGTCTCGAACGGCACATCGCCCACCAAGCGCTGGAGCACCCAAGCGTCAGGACGTAGGCGCTCCATCTCCACCGGGCCGTAGTGGTATTCGCTCACGCGTACATCGGCCAGTCCGGCATTCGCCATGGCCTGGCCGGGGTGGATGATGCGGTAGTGGCCGCAGCCGAAGGCGTCTGCATTTACTGCTAACACCACCGGCAGTGGGCGCCAGGGCAATGGATCCCAGTTCAAGCGCGTATCTGTTTCCACGGCGAACTCCGTGGACTGGAGCGACAGGTTGCGGTTGTAGGCCGGGTCGTGCGCCAGCGCGGGCAGCCAGCGTCGGTACATCTCGTCCTGCGCAAGCGCGCGTTGTTGGTCGAACGCCTCGGGAGGCGTAGAGGTCAGGGTGGCGCCCTTCTCGTGCAGCAGCACGGCGTGGGGCGTCCACACCGTCAGGTAGCCTGCCGCGCGTGCGCGCAGGCATAAATCGATGTCGCCGCAGATAAGCGGGAATGCATCGGCATCCATGCCGCCCAGTTCGTCGTAGAGCGCGCGGCGCACCATCAGGCAGGCAGCGCTGACGGCGCTGTAGTTCTGGTCAATCTCCAGCCGGTGCATGTAGCCCGGTGCGTCGGCTTCGGCCCCGGAGAACGGGTAGCCTGCCATGCCGTGCAGCCCAAGCAGCAGTCCGGCGTGCTGCACCTGACCATTGGGGTAGAGCAGCTTGGCGCCGACCACGCCCACCTCGGGGCGCTGCGCGTGGTTGAGCAGCGCGTCGAGCCAATCGCCTTGCGCGATGGCTGTGTCGTTGTTCAGCAGCACCAGATAGTCACCGCGCGCCTCGCGTGCGCCTAGGTTGTTCATGGCGGCGTAGTTGAACGGCTGCGGATAGCGCAGCACGCGGATGCGCGCTTCGCCCAGTGCCGCCAGGCCGTCGAGCCAGGTGCAGGCGGCGGGCTCGGTGCTGCCGTTGTCCACCAGCAGGATCTCGTAGTGCGGATAGGTGGTCCTCTCCAGTAGCGAGTTGACGCAGCGTTCTAGTAAGGCGAATTGGTCCCTGGTGGGGATGATGATGGACACCAGCGGCTGCGCCTGGTGCCCATAGAGAACGCGGTAGCGGCCCGCCAGGGAAGCATCGACCGTGGCGTTGTCGTAGCCACGCGCGCGCAAATGTTTGGCAATTGCTGCCAGTTCATGTGCGTTGTTCGCCAGCAGCGGTGTGTGGGTGACCAGCAGGGGTTCGTGTATGTGTGCCAAGCCGTTCAATCCGCCGGCTTCGATCAGGCGCAACAGTAGTTCGAATTCCGGGGCCTGCGCATAAGCTGCATCGAAGCCTCCAGCCTCCAGGAACACATCGCGGCGGAACAGCCAGTGCCGAGCCATGTTCGCGGGGCAGGATAGCAGCATGTCCAGGTTGAAATCCGGGAGGAACATGGGAGTCGGCTCACCAGAGTCAGTTGGCACGAGCGCATCGGCAAAGACGGCGCGGCACTGCGGCGCGGCTAGCAACTCCAGCATCACGATGGGCAAACCCGAGGGGGTGAAATATTCGCCCGCATTCACCACCAGAAGCCAGTCGCACGCACCGGCTTGTACCAGTTGGTGGATGGCGTCAAGCTGCTCGGTGGCCGTTATGGCGGCAACGTTGCACAACTGGGGCAACTGGCTATGAGCGGCATTCGCGCCCAGTACGATGATGGACTGTGGCGTGAACGCCGACGGCAGCGCTGCAAGGCTTTGCAAGGTGGCACCCAGGCTGCTGCCTGACTGACCTTGGGTGCGGATGAAGAGGGTTAGTGAGAGCGGAGCTTTGGCTTGGTATTGCGTCATCAAGCGCGACTGCGCGGGTGTTGGAACGCGCTCGGCCAGCCATTGGCTCAAAGGAGGCTGACCGTTGTCTGCGGCGCAGGCGGCCGTGCTGGCAGCCAGCTTTCTGCGCTGCTGGTGCGTGGACAATCCGGCGTATGCTCGGGCGGCGCTTTGTGTCACTTCGATGAAGTTTTGTACGCTTTGTCGCGCCTGTTCGCGTGCCGCGGCGAGGTGTCTGGCTCTCTCTGCCGGGAGATCCGGAACCAAGGAAAAATCCAGGCACGCTTCCTCTACGGTCGGGATACCGTATTTTTCGAGGTTGAACTGTTTTAAGTAATCTGACTGAATGAAGATCGAGGGGCAGCCGCATGCATAGGCTTCAGCCACCATATTGGAAGGCTCATAGCAATACAGAACTTTGGTGGAGCGCAAAATATCTGCAATCTCCTCGGCGGATCGGGGAATTTCTTGGCACAGGTTGATGCCGTTTTGCCGAATCGTATCCGCTATTCTCCCGCCGAATGCAAGATACTTGTGAGCGTAGTAGCAAAATCCTGTTCTTTGAGTGGTGGAGGTATTTTCATCGTTGAAGATTCGTTCATCGACAGGGGGTAAGAAAAGTCGCCCACTGTGCGCCTCACCTTGTAGAACCCATTCGTCCCAATAAAAAATGATGTCGTTGGGATTAATGCTGGCATGCCCACCAAGATGGCCTGCCTTATTGAGCAACCAACGTGCAACTACAGGCTCTTGGAGCGGGTTGTCACGTATGACCTCTGGATAAACGGCGATCGGTGTGCGGTGGGTATCTTTGTGCCTTTTCTGGATCTCATGGGTCAACACAGGGGTGCGCAGCCAAGGGCTTTGGAGTTGCGAAGTAATGTATGCCTCATAACCTAGTTCGTTAAGTATGTGGCATAAATAATGCAACATCCGAGGTCCTGCCGTTTTCTGAGAGAAATCAGGACTGACGATGTAATACGGCCCATGGCGGCTTTGGTAGAAACTAGACCCCGGTTGGTAAGGAGTCATGTTTTTTCCTCCACATACGCCAATCCATCAACACTGATGATGGTTGTTCCGGGTGCAAGAGTGGTCGAAACTGTATCAATCACATCATTAATGAAGGTACGACGGGTTGCGATAACCAGGCAATCTATTTTTGCACTGCTGATAGACTCAGGGGGCGAAACTTTTAGGTCGGCGTATTCCAATGCGTCACCGTGGAAGACCTCCTCCTTGTCGGTAACCCAGACCATATTTGCATGGAGGTCAGGGCTCTTTCTAAGAAAACTGTAACCCCTGCCCTGTATACCCCAGAGGCCGATGCGTGCGTTTGGGCAGGTGCCGACAAATTCCCTGACCAAGCGAGCCAAGCCTTCCGCCTCGTGATCGGCTTCTATGCAAAGCTTGCTCTCATTCATGAACGCATTCCAAAAAGCCGGGCGCGATGCAGCATCCGGAATGGCTTCGTGCATGACGATGTCGAAGCCCTTGTTTTCCTCGGGAAAGCACTGCATGCGCGCAAAAAGTCGGCCAGCCATGTCGTAATAGCTGCTCCACAAGCGTTGCATACCTTCGGCGCCAAATCCTTGGCCTTCGAGCCAGCGAAAAAACTGGTGAATACCGAAAATCATGTTCTTGTTGGCGTAGGCCTTCCATTCCCATGCGCCGACGCATTGCAGCATGCAGGGTTCGCCGATGTAGGCGATGGGTTGGCCCGCAACGCGAGGCACGGTCAGCATTGCATGGGGGAAGCAATCATCAACGAGCACGGAAGAGCCGTCAACGCTGGCACTGGGCTTCAGCCAATTGAGTGCATCCACGAAAAACTGCCGCCGGGTGACAAAGCAGAATGTGCCGCTGAACAAGGCGGAAGGGTTTTTCCCTGGCAGAAAGACGAGTTCTTCCAGTTGTGAAAGATGCAGCCATTCACGGGAATCACATTGGAGGTTCTTCAGCAGAAACTCCGGAATGGCCGGCTTCGCCTGGCGGATGAGGCGGCTGCGCAACGAGGGACCAATCCAACCGAAATTGACATAGTGATAGCTGACGTGGGGGGCGGCAGAGATAGAATCCATAATGCGTGCAATGCCGCCGGGCAAAACGATGTCGTCGTCGCTGATAACCCACACATAATGGCCGCTGGCGAGCTTGGCGGTAACGTTCAGCAGGTTGTTGCCGAATCCCAAGTTACTGGCATTTTTTCCATAAATGATGGGAAGGCGACTTGCCTTGACCACCGCCTCGGTATGATCGGTCGATGCGTTGTCCGAGACAACGATTTCCAGCCGATCCAGGAAAGGGGCGCTTTCCCTGGCAATATTTTCGAGTAAAGGTTCTAGCAACTCTGCTCGATTGCAGGTTGGAATGCATAGGGAGAGAAGTGGCTGGGACAACGTTCGACCTATAGGTAAATAAAAATCGATCCTAGATTCAAATGGCGGTGATGTTGATGTCCAGGCTGCCGCCGCTGATTTTACCGGTCCGGATGGGATGATCCAGCACATGCAGACCATATATATGATCATGCCATCCTGCTGGTGCGTTATTCTGTCGAACGCGCATTTCTTCCATTTTTCGGTACTCGTGTGCTTGATTGAATTCTTTGATTGCTAGCATCTCTCCGTACCATTGATTGTTGGTGAGTAAATCATTGATTTCATCAAAATATAAAATAGTTGCGGGCAGGTGTTTGTTGGGGGTTGATTCAGAGATTTTGAAAACCGCCGAAGTTGAATTATAAAGATCGACATCAGCTGAAACAAAACCAAGCCATACACCGAATGCATATGGCGGACGCTGTATTTGATCCTTGTAGATCATCTGACCTGTGTTGGGAGCGTCTTTCACGGTGTTGTCTGGATTTATTTTAATTTGGCAATGATTTGCAGGATTTTAAAATTTTCGTTGTCGGTTTTTATTGCGGTTGACTGACTGTTGATTATGTTTAATGTGCATTGATCCAGTAATTTCTCCATCGATGAAATGGAGAAAAAATTAATGTGCTCATGCCAATGTTTTTTGTTTTTCAGTCGAGTATTTTTGTCTTCTTGCATTACGGGTTCGTGTGGCACCTCAAGATAGAGGGTGCTGCTTTTATCCATGCGCAGGCAAATGGCCTGCAGTATGTCGCAGGGGTAGGGGACATGTTCCAAAACTTCGCTGCAAACGATCAAATCATATGCCGAGGCAAGTGTTTCCTGTGCTGAGACGCTTTTCGCGCCAGCGATGGTGGGCTTTTGGCTGATGTCGTAGATGTGGAGGCATTTGTTCTTGCTCTTGAAGGGGGTGTTTTTCCCCGTGTCTCCGCCCCAATCCAAAATTGCAGGGTTGGGCGCAATGTGGGGGGCAATGAAGTTTTCTATCTGGTCAAGGTAGGGGATGTCTGCAAGCAGTAACCGATTGCGCTCCCGGTAGCCTGGTTCGTAGAGTTCCCGCAACTCCACATAGTCTGGGCCGCGATAGTCTTGGTAGAGCCGGGACAACTCGGCATCGCTAAAACGCATGTCGAGAAAAAGAAAGTCACACACCCCGCAATACAGGGAGTTGCATATGGAGTATGCGTGTCCATTGGCAATGGTGTTCAGTCCCCAGGAGGCGTCGATGACGACGGGGCGCCAGCCAAACACCCGGTGCGCGACAAACGGCATAAGGATGGCTGGTGAGGCTTGCAGTTGCATATTGCCGCAGCAGACGCACTGTGTGGCAATGCGTTCGCGCGGTGTAGATGGAATGGTGGTCATGGCTTGGCCGCTCTGTTTAGTGCGGTTTGACGGTGTGCTCAATGGCCTGCGCCAGCGTGTGGTGCAAATGCAAACCCAGTGCGTTGCGGGCTTTGGCGGTGCAAGGTACGTACCGCTGCCTGGCACTGTCGGCGCCTGCCGCAGCAGCTATGTGCACGGGCTTGCCTGGCGCCAGCAGGTCGCGCACCAGTTCCGCCAATTCGCGGATGGTGATGGCCGCTTCCGAGCCGACGTTGTACGCATGGCCTGCTTGGCCGTTGCGCAGCAAGGCTTCCAACCAGTACGCTAGATCGCGCTGGTCCATGTAGGAGCGAACGGGGGTGCCGTCGCCGCTGACGGTGATTGTGGGCGCAGTCAGGGCATCGCGGATGAAGTTGCCGATGGCGAAGTGCACGTTCAGCGGCAAGTCCTGGCCTATGAAGGCAAAGCAACGTGCCACCACGGTCTCGACGCCATACTGCTGCTGGTACAGGGCGCACAAATGCTCGGCGCAGCGCTTGGCAATGCCGTATGCGTGTTCTGGCCGTAGTGGATCGGGAATGCCGTTGTAGGTCTCGGGAATGGCATCCATGCCGGGTGGCTGCGGGCCATAGACGCCACCGGAGCTTGTGAGCAGAAAGCGGCCAATGCGATGCTGTGCCGCATAGTCCAGCAGGTGGCGCGTGCCATCGACGATCTGCGCATAGCGCTGCATGGGGTTCAGTTGGGGGCCACGGGTCGAGTCGGCAGCCGCATGCAGCACATGGGTGAAGCCACCGGCTGGCGGCAGCGATGCGGGGTCGAGGATGTCGCCCCGGTGCAGGCGCAGCCAGGGCTGGTGCGCGAATTCAGGGTTGCGTGCCAAAAAATCCTGCGGTGACCGGCTAAGTAGGGTGATCGAAGGCGCATCCTGGCCTGTGCCATGCAATGCCTGCCAGTGTCGCAAAAGGGCCTTGCCAAAAAAACCCGTACCTCCGGTGAGAAGTAGCTCCATGGTTGGTTCAGTTTTTTGGGGCGGCTGTAGGGGGGATGTCCTTTTTCCGGGCTATCCGGGCAAGGTACCACTCCTGTGCCATGGCTTGGATCCGGCTGGATGTGTCACCAGTGTTCTCGCACATGTCGACCTGCCGCCGCAACGTGGCGATTTCATCGGGAGTGCAGTGCGCAAGGATTTCTTCTTTCGCCAACTGTGGATCTACTTCGGGAGTCCAGTCATCAATAATCCTCCCATCGCTATCGATATTCTCGTTGAGGCCACACTGCTCTAACGTGTCGAGAAAATTCTGGTATGCCGTTCGATAGCGTTTGCTTGCTGCGTCATAATCGCAGCGCGATAGGAAAAAATTGATATTTAGTGTTTCTGGCAGGTTTCGTTCGGCGACGAATGGCAGACAGAAGAATTCACACATCTCCCTGACTCGTGCATCGTGGGCAATGAAGACGGCTGGTTTTCCTGCGTGGATGGCGGGGGTTAATCCGTGCATTCTCGCGCCAAATGCAAAATCAATGGTTTCCATGAATTTCTTCCAGGTCGGGTAGGCTGAAAAGTAATGCACTAACCCTTTCTCCAAGAGTGAAATGATTGGAGTCAGATCTTGGTATGATTTTTTGGCGGACTGGATGCTTTTGCTGGATATTTTTCCTGGGTAATGCAGAGCTTGAATTGCGAGGCCGAATTCTTGTTCTATGTAGTGGTAATTGGAGTGTTCGGCGAATTGGAGAAAATCCGCAATCCTGCTGTGAGGATTCTTCTGATAATTAGAGTAGCATACCGCGACTCGGCGTGGATCTTGGGGCGGCTGCAGGAGCGATGATTTCAGTGCGGGGCCGTTGAGAAAGAGAGAGGGGCAGCCTAAGGGGACGGCGTTTTTGATTCCGAGACGGCTCAGGGTTTCAGCCGAATATGTACCACGCGTTCCAACGATTGGCGACCGATCTGCAATCGTTTTTAGGTAGCGCACGACCTTGGGCGATAGAGTTTTATGTAAATCTGTGATGTATTCGTAGCTTTGAGCTTGTATGGACTCACTTAGGCTGAAGAATGGGATTTTCAACCGTTCGATGAAGTTGATCACATATTCGAATGCATATCCGTCCTCGTCGAATGGCGGAGGGGCGATGCGGCAGGGCAGAAAAAAGATAACCTTGGAGAACTTTTCATTGACTTCCTCTGGGGACATCTGGAAGTTCCAGATGCCAAAGTTCCTGCCCGAGGTTAGTAGGGCGCCACCGTAGGTGTATGCGATATCTCCGCTGTTGATCAAGCGAGCATGGTGTGGATAGTTGGCTCCGGTTTTCGCAAGGCTCGTGAGCGATGGTAGAAAACCGATCAGCGTGGGCCGGTTGTCGGGATAACTTGCGCCCGACGGGCGAATATGACCACGCTTTGTGGGTGGGTGGTTATTCGTAGTCATAGATCTCTTCCAGGCCAATGAGCCGCTCGGGGGGCAACCCCAGGCCCAGCAGATGCTGCCGGATGGCCGTGCCGAACCGGATAGAGCAGATGAGCAGCGGGTAGGCACCATGGCGCTCGGGGTCGTAGGCCGCCACGGTGTGGCCTGCTACTTGCCGCCCCCATTCGGCGGGCGAAGTGTCGGCAAGTGCCAGGATGGGAAGGGCGTCCGCCAGGGGCAGTACATAGTTATGGAAGTCGCCGCCGATGCCGTAGGCAACGAAGGGGCCGCCGATGCGCTGGTGAAAGCGCTGCAGCAACAGAACACGTTGTTCTGCAGCGCTGGGCTGAACGCGGGCCAGGGCCCGGATCGAATCCGGGTACACCGGCGACTCGTAGTGCCCCAGCGAAAGCTGGTGGCAGGTCAAGCCCTGGCTGGCCAGCAGCATGGTCAGGGAGGCGGGGGTGAACTGGTGCAGGTGCTCGGGGTTGCAGTCGCTGGCCAGCAGGGGGTGGCCCGCGCCGTGGGGGACTTCGATCAGCACCTGCCCGCCGGGCGCCAGCAGCGCGTGCCACGCCTGGAGCTCCAAGCCGGGATCGGCAATGTGCTCGAGCACGTGAAAGGACGCGATCAGGTCGTAGGGGGCGGATTCGACCTGGGCCGCCGGGGTGGAAAAAACCCGGTTCAGCCGTTGGCGTGCCAGATCTTTGTCGTGCGATAGTTCCACGCCGTCGTACACCACCAGGTGGCTTTTTTTGATGGCCTGGCCCAGCGCGCCCTCGGCGCAGCCTACCTCCAGGATGCGCTGCACCTGAGGCGTGAGCAAATCCGTGAGCGCGGCTGCCCGGCTGGCGGTTTTCTGCTGGAACCAGGGCGTCTGCAGGTCGTTGCGCCGGGCCAGCGATGCGTAATAACAGCTACCCGCCTGCGCTGCAGGGCCACGCCAGCGGTGTCCGCAGCGCAGGCACCGGGCGTAGGCCGGGCTGGCGGGCAACGCGGCAGCAGGTGCGCAACAGCAGGGGCAGGCGACGGTAGTCATGTTGTATTACATGCTTATTAGGCCTCTGGCGCTTACCTAGCAAGCGCAAGCAGCTCTCATTTTTGATTGTGCTCGTTGCCTCTTGCTGTCAGCGAAACCGGGCTCAAGGGCACGATCATCTCGGCCTGTAGTTGCCGCAGCGGCAGCAGCGGGCTCATGTCTTCCAGCGGCATCGAGGCCATGGAACCATTGGCTTGCGGCACAGCGGCCACCTTGGGCGCCAGCGCTTCGTCGCGCTGCAGCACCACTTCCACAATCAGGGGCCGGGGCTGGGCCATGGCCGCTGCCAGGCCAGGGGCCAACTCGGCAGCGTCGCTGATGCGCAGGAAAGGCAGCCCGTAGGTGCGCGCCAGGTCTTGCAAGTCAGGCATCCACAGCCCGGCTTCAGGGCCGGTGCCGACGTAGCGGGCCTCGAAGTAGTTGCGTTGCGTGTTGCGGATGGAGGCATAACCGCCGTTGTTCATCACCACCAGGCAGATCGGCAGGTTCTGGCCGCGCAATGTCGCCAACTCCTGCAGGTTCAGTTGCAGGCTGCCATCGCTTTCCACCGCCACCATGGGGCGGCGGTCATTGGCCAGGCAGGCGCCGATGGCGGCGGGCAGGCCGTAGCCCATGGCGCCCAGGCCCGATGTGAGGAACACGCGCTGGCCGGGCCGGTTGCGGAACACGGTGTAGAACACTTCGACGGCCAGGCCCGAGCTGCCGGTGCTGACCAGCGTGTTGGCGGGGATGGCGTCCGAGAGTGCGTCGGCAAACTGGAAGTGGCTGATCGCGCCCTGGTTGGGGAAGGGTTGGCCGTCGTTGACGCAGTAGCGTGCCTTCCAGTCGGCGCAGCGTGCCAGCCACTGTGGGCGTTCATAGCGGCCACCGTCCAGCGTGGCCGTGAGTGCGGTGATGAAATCACCCGCATCACTGGTCACTGCTACATCCATGGTCATGTCAAGCTTGGCGATCTCGTGCGCGTCCACGTCCACCACCACCTTGCGCGCGTGGCGTGCAAAGTCGCGCGGGGCGTAGGCGGTGATGATGTTGTCCAGGCGGCTGCCAATGGCGATGAGCAGGTCTGCGTTTTGTACCGCGAAGTTGGGCGCGCGCAGCGCCACCACGCCGGGGCGGCCCACATATAGCGGGTGCTCATAGGGCAGCAGATCCAGGGCGTTCCAGGTGGTGACCACGGGGACGCCGAGGGCCTCCACCCATTTCTGGAAGGCTTGGGCAGCTCCGCTCAGGCGCACGCCGTGCCCGGCCAGGATGAGCGGGCGTTCGGCGCCCTCCAGCAGTGTGCGTATCTGCGCAAGCTGGGCTGGGTCGATCGTGGGGGCTGCAGGTGCATCGGGCTGCCAGGCTTCAAGCGTGGTGGGGTCGATGGGTGCGCCCTGCACGTCCAGCGGCACGTCGATCCACACCGGCCCGGCGCGGCCCGTGCGAGCCAGGAAGGTGGCGCGCTCCAGTTCGCGGCGGATGTCATCGGGGTGTTCGATGGTCACGGCATATTTGGTGATGGGGCGCACGATGCTGACGATGTCCACCTCCTGCACGCCCTTTTGCCGCAGTGGCGAATCGCGCAGCAGGTCGGCGCGCTTGACCTGACCCGAAAGCACCAGCAGCGGTACCGATTCGATCCATGCTCCCGCCACGGCGGTGACGGCGTTGGTCGCACCAGGGCCGGTGGTGACCATGGCCACGCCAATGTTCTGCTGGATGCGGCCATAGGCTTCGGCGGCAATAGCGGCAGCCTGCTCGTGGTGGCAGGCCACCACTTCCAGGCGCGGGTGCTTGCCCACGGCGTCGTTAAGGTGCATGGCGCCGCCGCCCGGCAGCAAAAAGACATGGCCCACGCCCAGCGTGGCGATGAATTCGGCGATGTAGTCGGCAACGCGATAGGGGGTCGGCACGGCTAGTCCATCCAGTAGCTCAAAAGGGTTTTGCGGTCGCGGTTGGCGTTGACCGCTTCATCGGTATAGAACGAGTCGTCACTGATGTGCGTGGAAGACAGTTCCTCGATGATGACGCCCCCCGCGCTGTAGAAGGCGTGGCGCACGCCGGGCTCGATGGTGACCACGTCGCCCGGGCGGCATGGGCGCTCCACGCCGTTGAGCGAGAGCGTCATTTCCCCATGCAGCACATGGAAGGTTTCTTCCTTTTGCCGGTGGTGCTGCTCGGGGTGGTGTTGGCCGGGCAGCAACATCAGCAGCTTCTTGCAGTAACTGCGGTTGACCACGGTGAGCATGGTCAGGCCGGCCTCGTCGAAGCGCTCCAGGCCGTAGTGGTGCGAGATTTCCAGGTCCACGCGTGCGGGCACCACCACATGGCTGGCGGCCAGTTGGGCGCGCACGCGCTGGACGATCTCCCACACCTTGGCGCGCATGTCGCGCTGGCTGGTGTTGTGGGGGGTCAGCGCGGCGTCGGCGGCAACGGCTGTTTGGGCGGTGAAGGTGGCGTATTTCGACCAGTCGTTGGCGGTGTATTGCCCGTCCTGCGGCGGGAAGGCGAAGTACACGTCTTCGGCGTGCACGGTTTCCCCCGCGGCAATCGACCGCCGGGCGAAGATGCCGCGCTGTAGGCTGCGCAGGCTTGCGCGCTCCACAGGATTGGCAGGCTGGCGCTGCACGCCTTCTCCGCATAGCAGTAGGGCGCGTTGGGCAGCCTCCAGCCAGCGCTGCACTTGCTGCGGGCTGGCCGAGTAGGCGTTGAGCGGGTACTGTGCGGTAGGCAGGCCGACGTGTTTTTCGAATACGCGCGCGCCTTTGGCCAGTGCCATTTGCACGATGTCGGTGCTGTCCGGGTCTTCGTGCGTGGAAAAGCCCACGTGCACGCCAGGGTAGCGCCGCTGCAAGAAGTCAATCTGCGACAGGTGCATGTGCGCGTCCGGCGTGGGGTATTCGCCCACGCAGTGCATGATGGCGAAGTTTTTCTGGCGGTGCGTGAGGAAGCTCACCAGGCGGTCAATCTCCTCCAGCGTGGCCCCTGCGGTGGAGGCGATCAGTGGGCGCTGTGTCTGCACCACGCGTTCTAGCAGCGGCCAGTCGCTCATGGAGCAACTGGCGATCTTGATGGCGTCCAGGCCTTGATCCTCGATCACGGCCACCGATGGCTCGTCGAACGGGGTGGACAGGCACAGAAAGCCGTTGGCGCGGATTTCTGCCACCAGGCTGTCGAACTGTTTGCGTGTCAGCCGCGTCTCGCTGAAGCGTTTGATGTACTTCACATCATCGCGCCCTCGCATGGCCTTGTGGATGAAGGTGTCCAGGTCGCGGTACTGCAGCTTGAAGGCGAACTGGAACGGAAACGGCTTGCACACCTCCGCAAAGGCGCGGACCAGCGCCACGCCATGGGCTAGGTCGCCCATGTGATTGTTGGCCATCTCCAGGATAAACAGCGGCTGCGTAAATAGTGCGGAAGCGGTAGGAGGCGTCGTCGTGCTCATGTGTGTCGTGTCTTTCCGCCTTTAAAGGCTTCGATCTGGCTGGCTGCGTAGTCCAGGTGGTCTTCAGTCAGCCCAGGCCAGACGCCGATCCAGAAGGTGTCGTGCATCACCTTGTCGGTCACACGCAGCTCGCCTGTGACGCGGTAGGTCTGGCCCTGCATGTAGGGCTGGCGCGTCAGGTTGCCGGCGAACAACAGGCGCGTGCCGATCCCGTGGGCGTCCAGATGCTGTAGCAGCGCCGTGCGGTCAATGCCGCAGCCGTCACGCAGGGTAAGCGTGAAACCAAACCACGAGGGATCACTGCCCGGCGTGGCCTCGGGCAGCACCAGCCAGTCCTCGCAGTGCGACAGGCGCGCGTGCAGCCAGGCGAAATTGCGTTTGCGCGCGGCGATGAAGGCTTCCAGGCTGTCCATCTGCGCTAGGGCGCAGGCGGCCTGCATGTCGGTGATCTTGAGGTTGTAGCCCAGGTGCGAGTAGGTGTACTTGTGGTCATAGCCTTGCGGCAAGCTGCCCAGTTGGCGGCAAAAACGTTTGTTGCACGTGTTGTCCTTGCCGGGCGCGCAGTAGCAGTCACGCCCCCAATCGCGGAACGATTCGAGCGCGCGTTTGAGTATGGGTGAGTTGGTGAATACCGCACCGCCCTCGCCCATGGTGATGTGGTGGGCCGGATAGAAGCTCAGTGTGCCGATATCGCCGAAGGTGCCAACCATCTTGCCGTCACAGGTTGAGCCCAGCGCGTCGCAGCAGTCCTCGACCAGCCACAGCCCATGGCGGTCACAGACTTCGCGCACCACTTTCAGGTTGAATGGGTTGCCTAGCGTGTGGGCCAGCATGATGGCTTTGGTGCGCGGGCTGATGGCGGCCTCCAGTTGTGCCACGTCAATGTTGTAAGTGCCCAGCTCCACGTCAACGAACACCGGCACGGCGCCGAACTGCAGGACTGGGTTCACCGTGGTCGGGAAGCCTGCGGCCACGCCGATCACCTCGTCGCCCTTCTGAATGGCGCGTTCGCGCAGCAGTGGTGAGGTCAGCGCCGAGAACGCCAGCAGGTTGGCAGAGGAGCCAGAGTTGGTGGTCAATACGTGGCGCACGCCCAGGTAGCTGGCGAGGCGCTGTTCGAAGGCTTCGTTGAAGCGGCCCGTGGTCAGCCAGCCGTCCAGTACGGCGTCGGTCATGGCGCATAGTTCGGGTGCGCCGATGACCTTGCCTGAAGGCGGCACGGTGGTTTCGCCAGGGACGAAAGGCGCTGGCGCGTGGTAGCGCTGTGCATACATTGCCACCAATTCGCCAATGTGCTTACGCAGGGATGGTTCGTCAGGGAAGTTCATTGGGCGCTGTCTTGAAAGGCTGCAATTTGCATACGTGTGAAATCCTGCATGTCTTTGCCTGTACGCCAAGCACTGTGCCAGTCGGTAGTGCGTGCCAGTGTCTGTGCCAGTGTCCAACGCGGGCGCCAGTTCAAATGTTGGTTTGCTTTGGAGGAGTCCAGTGCCAGCCGTCCGGCCTCATGGGGCTCGCGCGTCTGTTCCTCGATGCGCCATGCCGCCGGTCCAGGCCATAGCGCCGAAAGCTGCGCTATCACATCGGCCACGCTGGCCAGTCCTTCGGAGTCTGGGCCAAAGTTCCAGGCCGATGCGGTGTGTTCCTGGCCCTCTGCCAGCGACTGGGCCAGAAGCAGGTAGCCGTGCAGCGGTTCCAGCACATGCTGCCAGGGGCGGGTGGCATGGGGGTGGCGCAGCGTCAGGGTTTCGCCGCGCTCCCAGGCGCGCAGGGCATCGGGCACCAGGCGGTCGGGCGACCAATCACCGCCGCCGAGAACATTGCCCGCGCGCGCAGTGGCAAGTGCAACGCCGCTGTCTTGCAAAAACGAAGCGCGCCACGAGGCACACAGCAGTTCCACGCAGGCTTTGCTGCTGCTGTAGGGGTCGTATCCACCGAGTGCATCGTTTTCACGGTACGGCCAGGGCCATTCGCGGTTGTCATAGCATTTGTCGCTGGTGACCACCACCACCGCGCGTACTGAAGCGCAGCGGCGAGCGGCTTCCAGCAGGTACACCGTGCCCATCACGTTGGTAGCGTAGGTTTCGGTAGGTGCTGCGTAAGACGCGCGCACCAGCGGCTGCGCCGCCAGGTGCAGGATCACTTCCGGCTGGAATGCAGTAACGGCAGCGTCCACGCGCGTGATGTCGCGGATGTCTGCTAGCGCGCCGGGTGTCAGTTCGTCCAAACGTGCCGCCAGCCACAGCGAGGGAGTGGTGGCTGGCGGCAATGCGTAACCCTGCACCTTGGCGCCCAGCATGTGCAGCCACAGCGACAGCCAGCCGCCCTTGAAGCCTGTGTGTCCGGTCAGCAGCACGCGTCGTCCAGTCCAGAACGCGGGGCTCAGCTCCATAACCGCCAGGGCGCGTGCCCGCTGTGCCAGCGTTCTTCAAGCATATGGCGGTCGCGCAGGGTGTCCATGGGCTGCCAGAAGCCGCGGTGAAAGTGGCTCATCAACTCGCCGCGCGCAGCCAGCTGACGCATGGGTTCTTGCTCCCAGATGGTGGCGTCGCCCGCAATGCTGTCGAGCGCGCCGGGCTCCAGAACAAAAAAGCCACCGTTGATCCAGCCGCCGTCGCCGTCGGGCTTTTCTTGGAATCCACGCACCTGTTCGCCCCGGATCTCCAGCGCCCCGAAGCGGCCCGGAGGCTGCACGGCCATCACAGTGGCTAGCTTGCCGTGGCGGCGGTGGAACGCCAGCAACGCGGTCACATCGATGTCGGCCACGCCATCGCCGTAGGTCATGCAGAAGGTTTCGTTGCCCAGGTATTTGCGCACACGCTTGAGGCGCCCGCCGGTCATTGTGTGTTCGCCCGTGTCCACCAGGGTCACGCGCCAAGGCTCTGCGTGCTGGTCGTGTATCTGCATGCGGTTTCCGGCCATGTCGAAGGTCACGTCGGACATGTGCAGGAAGTAGTTAGCGAAATACTCCTTGATGACGTAGCCCTTGTAGCCCAGGCAGATCACGAAGTCGTTGATGCCGAAGTGGGCGTAAATTTTCATTATGTGCCAGATGATGGGCTTGCCGCCGATCTCAACCATGGGCTTGGGTCGCAGGTGCGATTCCTCGGAAATCCGCGTGCCCAGCCCACCTGCCAGGATGACAGCCTTCATTGTGGCAATCCTGCGTGGGCGGGACGAAGAGACTTGGCGAGAATCATGTCAGATGTTCATGCGAGTACCAAAATGCTGAGGTTAGCGTAGTGGCCACGAAACATGCGTATGCCAAGCAATCCCAGCATGGATTTTTGAAAAAATGGCTTTCAGCCCTTGCCTGGCAAGCGCTGAAAGATATAAAGAGGGAGTTTTTACTGGGAACCACTGTTTAGTTGAGCAATGCCAGTACCCCCTGCGGAATCTGGTTGGCCTGAGCCACCATGGCGGTGCCGGCCTGTTGCAGGATCTGGGTGCGCGACAGGTTGGCCGTTTCCGCGGCGAAGTCAGCATCCTGAATACGGCTGCGCGAGGCGGACATGTTTTCCGAAGAGATGTTCAGGTTGGCGATGGCCGTCTCGAAGCGCGACTGCAGGGCGCCGTAATTGGCACGCTGGCTGCTGATCGCGGCGATGGCAGCATCCACCATGGCCAGGGTGCGGTTGGCGCCGCCGACCGTGCTCACGTCCATGTCCTTGACGGCCTGCAACTGGCTGGAGGTGGCGGTGTTGGCGCGCATGAAGCCACCTCCTGTCAGCGTCCCCTGGCTATCCGAGGCGCTAAACGACTTGGACGAATCGAGCGTCAACTGGCCCGTGACGACGTAGCCGTTGGCGGCGAAGGTGCCAGTACCCCCCTGACCCGCAATGCCTGTCTGGGCTGTAGGCAGTGGCGTGCCGTCGGGGTTGGTCAAGCCGAAGGTGCTGGTGGACACCGAGTTGTTCAGTAGCTTGATGTCTTCGCCGGAATCGTTGGTGAGGATGATGCGGTTGCCGTCGTCATTCACGCGGGCCGACACGCCGGTCTTTGCCGACACGTCGTTGAATGCCTTCACGGCGGCGCTCAGGCCGTCGGCGGTGAGGGAGTTGACGGTGAACGAAACCGTCGCGGGGGAGCCCGTGGCGTTGTTCGATGCCACCTGCATCGTGTACGAGGCGCCGGAGACCAGGCTGTCGATGCCCACCTCGGTGCGTGCCGAGGCACTCACGCCGGTGAGTTCGGTCTGGGCATTCACCAGGGACGCTACGCTCTTGGCCGAGGCACCGGCCGGGTAAGTGATGGCCTTCTTGCCGTAGGCGCCATCCACGGTCAGCGTGCCGGGGCCGGTGATGCCCGAGGTGGGCGTCGCAGCTTGTGCCTTGACGGAGCCCGGCAGGCTGCCCAGTGTCAGATCGCCGGTGTTGTCCGTCGGCGTTACTGCCTTGCCGCCAATACGGTAGTTGCCGTAGGCACTGGTGCTGAAGTTGGACGAAGTGGCCGTGATGGTCTGGTTGGCATTGGCGCCTACCTGGAACTGGGCGCTGGTGAACGAGCCGTCCAGCAGCTTGCGGCCGTTGAATTCGGTGGTCTTGGCGATGCGATCCAGCTCCGAGGTGAGCTGGTTCACTTCGGCGTTCAACGCTTCGCGATCCGAGGCGCTGTTGGTGGCATTGGCCGACTGCACGGCCAGCTCGCGGATGCGCTGCAGAATGTCGCCCGAGCTCTTGAGCGCACCCTCGGCAACCTGGGCGAGCGAGATGCCGTCGTTGGCATTGCGCGCGGCCTGGTTCATGCCGCGGATTTGTGTAGTAAAACGCTCTGAAATGGCCAGCCCGGCGGCGTCGTCCTTGGCGCTGTTGATGCGCAGGCCCGAGGACAGGCGATTGATCGAGGTATTGAGCGAGGCCTGGCTGACACCCAGATTGCGCTGGGCGGTGAGCGAGGCGATGTTGGTGTTGATCGTCGATGCCATTGCGGAACTCCTGCAGGGCTGGAAATGAACATTACTGCCGGTTCAAGCGTTACCCCTCCGGCGGACTTTTTGGGAACGTTGGAGGGATTGTGGCCAGCGGCTGCTGCGCCGTTGGCTTGATAAGCACGCCAAAAACCGCTCAATCCGCCAATTCAGTCCTAAAGTTTTCCAAGCGCAACCCGAAAACAGAATCAACGGGGCGCATGAAACAAAAAGTGACGACCCGCTGTTCAACAGTCAGCCTGGTTGGGCGCTGTGAACCCTGCGGCCAGACGGTTCTGGGCCCAGTTGGCGGCAACGCCATAGATATGTCAGTTCCTTCAGGAGAGTAGCAATGGCCACTATCAACACCAACGTCGCATCGTTGACCGCCCAGCGCAACCTGAGCATCAGCCAGAATGCGCTCAATACCTCGATCAATCGCCTGTCCTCGGGCCTGCGCATCAACAGCGCCAAGGACGACGCCGCCGGTCTTGCCATTTCCGAGCGTTTCTCCAGCCAGATCCGTGGCCTGAACCAGGCCGTGCGCAATGCCAATGACGGTATCTCTCTGGCGCAGACGGCAGAAGGCGCGCTCAAGAGCTCGGGCGACATCCTGCAGCGTATCCGCGAGCTGGCCGTGCAGTCGGCCAACGCCACCAACAGCGCCTCGGATCGCGAAGCGTTGAACTCCGAAGTGAACCAGCTCACCTCGGAGCTGGACCGCATCGCCAAGACCACTGAATTCAACGGCCGCAAGCTGCTGGACGGCTCGTTCACCAGCGCCCAGTTCCAGGTGGGCGCCAATGCCAACCAGACCATCACGGCCACTTCGTCGAACTTCAGCACCAACTCCTACGGCAACAACCGCATTGGCGCGAAGGCAGCTACCGCCACCGACGCCACGGGCGATTTGACCCAAGGGAGTACCGCAGGCACGAACCTGGTCCTGCGCGGCACCTCCGCCGGCTCGTCTGCGATTACGGGGGGGACGCTGACCGTAGAGGGGGCTGCTGGCAAGAAAGACATTACCTACGGGGCCAAATCTTCTGCCAAAGATGTGGCAGCCTTGGTCAACGCGCAAACCGAATTCACGGGGGTCAGCGCGTCGGCACGTACGGAAGTGGGGATGGACACGTTTGTGTCCGGGGCTTCCTACACCATGCAAGTGGCGTCGAACAACGAAACAAGTGCGCCAGTCACCATTTCGTTCAAGACGAACGGCAACACGGCCGAAGGCCTCAGCGCTGCAGTGAAGGCCTTCAACGATGTGTCGGGCAAGACGGGTGTGTCCGCTCGCTTGAACGACGCTGGAAATGGCCTTGTCTTGACCAATGCTTCCGGCGAAGACATCAAGTTGCTCAATAAGTCGGATGCCGCCAGCGTGTTCACTCTGAAGGCGCTAGACGGCACCAACAATGGAGCAGGTACTGCATTGGGCGCTGCCGTAGCCGGATTGTCCACCGCCGCTTTTGGCACGAACGACATTGTCATCACGGGGCAGTTGACGTTGGATTCGTCCAAGTCGTTCAGTGCCACGGACAGCGCTGGCAGCACGACTGCCGGCTTCTTGAAGGCAACCACTGCGACGGCCAGCCAGATGCAGAAGGTGAAGGACATGGACGTGAGCACGGTGGCCGGTGCCAACCGCACCTTGGCCATGGTGGACGCCGCCATCTCGACCATCGCCAGCCAGCGTGCCAGCTACGGCGCCCTGCAGTCTCGCTTCGAGAGCACAGTGACTAACCTGCAGACCACGTCGGAAAACATGGCTGCCTCGCGCGGCCGCATCCAGGACGCCGACTTTGCATCGGAAACCGCCGCCTTGTCGCGCGCGCAGATCCTGCAGCAGGCCGGCACCGCCATGGTGGCGCAGGCCAACCAGTTGCCCCAGGGTGTGCTGGCCCTGCTGCGCTAAGCGCGGCTTGGGAAGCCGGGCCCCTGAGGGGCCGGCTTTGCAAAGCAAGAAGGAGCGGCGGCGATGCGAGATCGCCGCCGCTTTGTCGCTTGCAGGGATGGACGGTATTTCGGGCACTTTTCGGCGCAATGCGCCTGGCAGCTTGGCTGGACAATCTCTCGATTGGTATTAACCTGACAGTGCATTTATCAGGAGGTGGCTATGGCCAGCTTTACGTCCCTAGGGGTCGGTCTCGGCGGCGGCGTGGATGTCAACGCAATCATTAAATCGTCGGTGGACATGGCGCGCCTGCCCATCACCCGGACTACTGGCCTGACCTACCAGGCCACGATGATCGACGCCAAGATTTCTACCTATGGTCAGATCAAGTCACTGGTGTCCACTTTGTCAGACGCCGCGAGCAAGCTGACGAGCGTGACGGGCTGGAATGCAGTGACCGCTGCTTCGTCGAACAAGGATGCTGTCACCGCGTCGGCGGTGGGGGGGACGGTAGCTTCCACGTTCAGTGTGGAGGTGCAGGGGCTGGCCAAAGCGCAGACCACGACTTCGCAAGCGCTGAGCAAGGGCTTGCCGGTGGGCGCTGGCACGCTGCGCCTGCAGGTGGGCAAGTGGGCGGACTCCTCTACGTTCACGCCTGCCGATGGCAAGACTGCGGTGGATATCACCGTCGGGATCAACGACACGCTTTCCGACATCGCTGGCAAGATCAACGGCGCCAAGGCGGGCGTGACGGCCACCATCGTGTCCGACGCCTCGGGCGAGCGGCTGCTGCTACGCAGTCAGAGCACCGGCGAAGAGGCAGGGTTCCGCATGACGGTCACCGATACCGATGGCGACGATGCTGATGGTTCGGGTTTGTCGCGCCTCATGGATAGCGCCACCACCATCTATGCGGCCGACGCCAAGGCGACGGTCAACGGCATCGCGGTCACCTCGGCCAGCAACACGTTCACGAATACGGTGTCGGGCGTGACGTTCAACGCACTGAAGGAAACGGCCGGGCCGGTTGAGATCACTGTGGCCAGCGACACCTCAAAGGTCAAGGAGAACCTGGACGCCTTCGTGAAGGCTTACAACGCGGTCAACCAGGCGCTCAACACGATCACAGCCTACGACAAGGACACCAAGACGGCCGGATTGCTGCAAGGCGACTCGTCGGCGGTGACACTGCAGAACACCCTGCGCATGGCGTTGCAGTCGGTGGCGGGCGGGGATGGCAAACTGCGGACACTGTCCGATGTTGGCATCAGCACGGCCAAGGGAACTGATCCACTGCGGCCCTCGGGCGACTTGGCGATTGACTCGACCAAGTTCGAAGCCGCGCTCAAGGATCCAGAGGCTCTCAAGGCGTTCTTCCGCGGCGCCGATGGCAACACCTCAAATGGCGTGGGCACCAAGATCAAGTCCACGATCGACGGCTTGCTGGCCGATGGAACCGGCTTCTTCTCCAGCAAGGACAAATTGCTGAAAAAGGCCAAGGATCTGAATGCCAAGGATACCCAGGCTGTGGAAGATCGGGCCACCCGGCTGGAAGCCAGCCTGACGGCGCGTTACGTGGCCCTGGACAGTCAGATGAGCAAGCTCAATGCGCTCAACTCCTACATTGCCCAGCAGGTCACGACATGGAATAAATCCTCGGGCTGAAAGAGCTTCAGTTTGACGGCCTTGTGCCGATAAATTGAATAGCAGCCAGTTTCAGGATTACCGTCATGTTCAGTGCCTTCACTCCCCGCGCCGCATCCGCGTACCAGCGCATCAACGTTGAAACCAGCATGCACACCATCGACCAATACCAGTTGGTCAACTTGCTGCTGGACGGTGTTCTGAATGCCATTGCCACGGCCCGTGGCGCACTGGCACGCGGTGATGTGCTGACGAAGTGCAACAGCATTACCAAGGCCGTGCGCATTCTGGAGGAGGGCTTGATGACGGCGCTGGACCGCGAGGCCGGTGGAGAGCTGGCCCAGAACCTGGGGGCTATCTATGACTACAGCCTGCGCCGTCTGGTTCTGGCCAACGCACGCAACGACGACGCCATGATGCAAGAAGTGATGCGCTTGATTGAGCCGATTGCGCAGGGCTGGAAAGACATGAAGAAAAACAACGAAATGGCCAGCGAAGCAGCGGAACCTGCGCTGGCGGAGGCTTGAAAAATGCCGGAAATGCTCATCGACTACTACAAAGCCATCGAAGACAGCAGCGCCAAGATGCTGGAGGCGGCGCGCCAGAAAGACTGGGACGAGGTGGTGCGCTACGAGGGCGCCTGCGCCGTGCTGATCGAGCAGCTGCGCTATGAGGCCCGCCAGCAGGAACTGGCCCCCGAGCATCGCAAGGAAAAGGCTCGCATCATGCAGCGCATCTTGCGCAACGATGCCCAGATACGCTGCCTGGCCGAGCCATGGCTGGTGCAGTTTGACCACTTGTTCGACGGACAGCCGCAGGTGATGCACTAAGGTTTTTTGGTCAAAAACGGTTCCGGCGCTTATTTATCAAGCGCTGGCAGCTATCAAAACAAGAGTCTCGAAGGCGTGGTCCAGCAAGACAGGCGACGGGGTTGTCTTGCCGCCAAAGCGCCAGGACACCGAACACCGGCTACCGCAAGGTAGCCGGTGTTTTTTAGGCCGGAAATGGCGCTGGCGCTTATCCGTCAAGCGCCAGAAGCTATCAAATGATGAGTGGATGCGCGATGAGCGGTGGTCTTAGACCTGCATGTTCATGATGTCGGTGTAGGCCTGCACCATGCGGTTGCGCACATGCAGCGTGGCCTGGAAGCCGATTTGCGCTTTTTGCATCGAGACCATGGTCTCCTCGATGCTCACGTTGGGGTTTTCCAGCTGCACTTCACGCTGCAGGCCGCTTGCGCGGTCCTGGGCGGCGCTGACCGCCTGCAGGGCGTTTTTGAAGGCGGACGAGAAGCCGGCTTCCTGCACGCCGTCCTGGGGCGCCGTGACGCGGCGCGCCACCTGCGTGCCGGTGACGGGAAGCTGGGAGCTGTTGATGCGCAGGTCCATGGTGGTGCTCTGGGGAAGGCTCGGGATGGGGCAATCGTAGGCGTTTGGCGGATCGGTGGCGTGCGGAAATGATGGCCAAAGGCGCGGCTAATCCGGCCAATGGCGGCGGGGGCGGCTCTCATAATCGGGCCACCGCCAGAGTCTTGCCTGGCGCCAGACCCTTTGGAAAGCACCATGTCTGCAGTAGCCGAAATTCCCGTGACCCCGCCCGCCGCCGCCGCCAGCACTGGCCCGCTGCAGCGGCTGGCGTCGCTTGACCGCACCGCGCGCCTGCGCCTGGGCGCTGCGGCAGCGCTGGTGCTGGCGGTGCTGGTGGCGTTTTTTTTCTACGGCCGGCAGCCCGAATACCGGGTGTTGTTCTCGGGCCTGAACGACAAGGACGGTGGCGCCATCGTGGCGCAGCTGGCCACCATGAACGTGCCCTACAAGTACACCGAGGGCGGCGGCGCCATCATGGTGCCCAGCGACCGGGTACACGACGTGCGCCTGCGCCTGGCCACCCAGGGACTGCCCAAGGGTTCGGTGACGGGCTTCGAGCTGATGGAGAGCAACCGCTTTGGCGTAACGCAGTTCCAGGAGCGGCTGAACTTCCAGCGCGGCCTTGAGGGCGAGCTGACGCGCTCCATCCAGGCGCTGGCTTCGGTGCAAAGCGCGCGCGTGCATCTGGCGCTGCCGCAGCAAAACGGTTTCTTTCGCGAGCAGCAAAAGCCCTCTGCCTCGGTGCTGCTGAGCCTGTACCCCGGACGCACGCTCGATCGCGCGCAGCTGGCGGGCATCGTGCACCTGGTGGCCTCCAGCGTGCCCGAGCTGGCACCGTCGGCCGTCAGCGTGCTGG
Source organism: Diaphorobacter sp. (assembly GCF_050251835.1). NCBI lineage: Bacteria > Pseudomonadati > Pseudomonadota > Betaproteobacteria > Burkholderiales > Comamonadaceae > Diaphorobacter > Diaphorobacter sp. The sequence goes on from NZ_JBFWLZ010000020.1 coordinate 29,688, forward strand.
ACGACACGGGCAAGCTGCTGTCGCAGACGCCCGACATGTCCGGAGCGGGCGTGGATGCGCAGCAGCTGGCCTATGTGCAGTTGATCGAGCAGCAATACTCGCGCCGCATCCTGGACTTGCTGGAGCCCGTGGTGGGCAAGAACAACGTGAAGGCCCAGGTGACGGCCGAGGTGGACTTCAGCCACACCGAGCAGACGGTGGAGCAGCACCGGCCCAACCTGGCCCCCGATTCCAGCGCCGTGCGCAGCCAGCAGGTGGTGGAGACCGGCGGCGCCCCCGGCGCGCAGCCGCCCACGGGCGTGCCCGGCGCGGTGAGCAACCAGCCGCCGCAGGCGTCCGCCGCGCCCATCAACGGCGCCAACCCCGCGCCCACGGCGGCGGGCGGCGTGCAGGGCGGCGCGGCGGCGCCGGGCAAGCGCGAGTCCATCACCAACTACGAGGTGGACAAGACCACGCAGGTGACGCGTGGCGGCATAGGCTCCATCAAGCGCGTGAACGCTGCCGTGGTGGTCAATTACCAGTCGGTGAGCGAAGGGCCGGGCAAGCCCCCGGTGACCAAGGCGCTGACGCCCGAGCAGATCGAGCAGATGACGGCGCTGGTGCGCGAGACCATCGGCTTCAACAAAGACCGCGGCGACTCGGTCAACCTGATGAATGCGCCCTTCCTGGTGGAAGAGGTGAACACCGCCGAGCAGCCCCTGTGGAAGCAGCCCGAGATGATCGAGCTGGCCAAGTCGCTGGGCTGGCCCGTGGGTGTTTCGCTGGCGGTGGCGCTGCTGCTGCTGGGCCTGGTGGGCCCGGTGATCAAGGGGCGCAAGCAAGAGTCGCTGGAGGGCGGGCCGCGCCAGCCGGGCGCGCAGCTGGACGCCGTGGCCGGCGAAGAGCTGCAGCGCCCGGCGCTGCCGGCGCCGGTGCAGGCCCAGGACCTGCAGCCCACCGAGGAGCAGCTGCGCCTGGAAGAGGCACGCCAGCTGGCCCGCAGCAACCCGGTGGCCGTGGCCAGCATCCTGAAAACCTGGGTCAATGGCGAATGATCATGAACAACCCCCTGAGGCCCTGCGGGCCGTCCCCCTTCTCTCGCAGCGCTGCGCGTTGCGCGCTGGGGGCGCGCCAGTTGCGCAGGGCGCGGGTCATGCGCGCAACAAGAGGCAAGAGCCATGGATGAGCAAGGACTGAACGACGCAGCCATCATGCTGATGTCCCTTGGCGAGGAAGAGGCGGCCGAGGTTTTCAAGCACCTGTCGCCCAAAGAGGTGCAAAAGCTGGGCGAGACCATCGCCCGCATGCGAACCGTGTCCAAGGAGAAGGTGGACGAGGTCATCAACCGCTTTACCGGCGACGCGGCTGCGCAGAGCCTGCTGGTGTCGGATACCAGCAACTACGTGCGCTCGGTGCTCAAGCGCGCGCTGGGCGACGACAAGGCCGCGCTGCTGATCGACCGCATCCTGCAGGGCGGCGATGTGTCGGGCATCGAAAGCCTGAAGTGGATGGACCCGCTGGCGGTGGCCGAGCTGCTGCGTCACGAGCACCCGCAGATCGTGGCCGCCATCCTGGTGCACCTGGATCCGGACCAGTCGTCCGAGATCCTCAAGCAGTTCACCGAGCGCCAGCGCGCCGAGGTGATGCTGCGCATCGCCACGCTGGAGGGTATCCAGCCCACGGCGCTCAAGGACCTGAACGAGGTGCTGTTCAAGGTGCTGGCGGGCGGCGACAAGGTGCGCAAGAGCTCGCTGGGCGGCGTCAAGGCGGCGGCCGAGATCATCAACCTGATGGGCTCGGGCATGGATGCTGCGGTGCTGGAGTCCATCCGCGGCTACGACATGGACCTGGCGCAAAAGATCATGGACAAGATGTTCGTGTTCGACGACATCGCCAAGATGGACGGCCGCGCCATCCAGACGGTGCTGCGCGAGGTGGCCTCCGAGACGCTGGTGGTGGCCCTCAAGGGCGCCCAGCCCGAGGTGCGCGACAAGATCCTGGCGAACATGTCCACCCGCGCCGCAGATGCCATGCGCGAAGACCTGGAGTCGCGCGGCCCGATGCGGCTGTCCGAGGTCGAGGCGCAGCAAAAGGAAATCCTCAAGACGGTGCGCCGCCTGGCCGACGAGGGCCAGATTGCGCTGACCGGCGGCGGCGACGACGCCTTTGTCTGACGCACGCCAGGCCGGAGACTGACCCATGACGCGCGCGCATCGCCACTACACCCGCTTCATCCCTCGCGAGGAGGTGGGCGATGTCACGCGCTGGGAGTTTGGCGACATCGATGGTGCCAACCCTGGCGGGCCGATCGGCCCCATCGGCCCGGAGCCGAAGGCCCCAGAGCCGGCAGTGATTGCGGCGGACCCGGGCATTCCCGAGGCCGAGCACCAGGCCCTGTTGCAGCAGGCGCATGACGAAGGCTATGCCCGCGGCCTGGCTGAAGGGCAGGAGCAGACGCACTTGCAGTGGCAGCAGCGCATGGACGACTACGTGGCCGGCCAGGGCCGCGAGGCCGCCGAGCGCCTGGCGCGCGTCGCCCAGGCCTTTGAAGACAGCCTGGCTGGCCTGCAGCAGGGCATGGCCCACGAGGTGCTGCAACTGGCCTGCGACATCGCCCGCCAGGTGGTGCGCCAGGAAGTGACGGGCAACCCGCAATCCGTGCTGCCCGTGGTGCGCGAAGCCGTGGATATGCTGGCTGGCGAGGGCCGTCCGGCCACCGTGCGCCTGAACCCCGGCGACTGGGCGGCGCTGGAGCAGCCGCTGCGCGAAGAATGGGGCGGCGGCGCCATCCAGTGGCAGGCCGACGCGGCCCTCGCGCCCGGCGACTGCGTGGTGGAGTCGGGCGGCATGGTGGTGGACGGCACGCTGGACAGGCGCTGGCGCCGCGCCATTGCCGCGCTGGGTCTGACGCAGGCCTGGAGGGACGACGACCATGCCGATTGAGCCAGCCCCTGTCTGGGCGGATTTTGTCGCGCAGGCGCGCGCGCGACTGGCGCCGGGCCTGCCGCTGCACACGCGCGGCACCCTGACGCGCCTGACCGGCCTGGTGCTGGAGGCGCAGGGCATCCGCGTGCCCGTGGGCTCGCAGTGCCAGGTGCAGATGGCCGGGCAGGAGCCCGTGCTGGCCGAGGTGGTGGGGTTTGCGGGCGACAAGGCTTTTTTGATGCCAGCCGGCGACACCCACGGCCTGTCCAGCGGCGCCAGCGTCACACCGGCCGAGGCCTATGTGCCTGCGCTGCGCCTGGGCGTGCAGCAGGCGGATGAGGCCGGCACGGGCGCGGGCGTGCTGTGCCTGCCCATCGGCAACGGTTTGTTGGGGCGCGTGGTGGACTCGCAAGGCAACCCGCTGGATCATGCGGGCCCCCTGGAGCAGGTGGCCGCGCGGCCCATGGACCGCAGCCCCATCAACGCCATGGAGCGCGACCCCGTGCGCCAGCCGCTGGACACCGGCGTGCGCGCCATCAATGCGCTGCTCACCGTAGGGCGTGGTCAGCGGCTGGGCCTGTTTGCGGGCTCGGGCGTGGGCAAGAGCGTGCTGCTGGGCATGATGGCGCGCTACACCCAGGCCGACGTGATCGTGGTGGGCCTGATTGGCGAGCGCGGGCGCGAGGTCAAGGAATTTGTCGAGGACATTCTGGGCGCGCAAGACCGCAGCCGCGCCGTGGTGGTGGCCGCGCCTGCCGACGCGCCGCCGCTTTTGCGCATGCAGGGCGCGGCCTACGCCACGGCGATTGCCGAGTATTTCCGGGACCAGGGCCGGCATGTGCTGCTGCTGATGGACTCGCTCACCCGCTACGCCATGGCCCAGCGCGAGATCGCCCTGGCCATTGGCGAGCCGCCCGCCACCAAGGGCTATCCGCCCAGCTGCTTTGCCAAGCTGCCCGCGCTGGTGGAGCGCAGCGGCAACGGCCTGAACGGCGTAGGCTCGATTACCGCGTTCTACACCGTGCTGTCGGAGGGCGACGACCAGCAAGACCCCATTGCCGACGCAGCCCGCGCCATTCTGGACGGCCACATCGTGCTGTCGCGCGCGCTGGCCGAGAGCGGGCATTACCCGGCCATCGACATCGAGCAATCGGCCTCGCGGGTGATGCACAACGTGGTGCCGCGCGCGCACTTTGACCTGGCGCGCAGCTTCCGGGCCATCTATTCGCGCTACCAGAAAAGCCGCGACTTGATCCAGGTGGGCGCGTACATGAGCGGCTCGGACCCGCAGCTGGACGAGGCCATCCGGCTGCAGCCGGGCATGGTGGCGTTCTTGCAGCAGGACATGCGCGACGGCGCCACCATGGACGCCAGCGTGGCCGGCATGGCCCAGGCGCTGGAAGGTGCTTGAGAGTCCGACGCCATGAAAAGGCACGCCGTATGTCCTCACTGAAAGCCTTTGAAGTGGCCGTCGATCTGGCGCAGCGCCAGCGCGACGCGGCGCGCCAGGCGCTCAAGGATGCGCAAGGCGCCCGCCAGGCGGCGCAGGCGCAGCTGAGTCAGCTGACCGGCTACGCCGCCGAGACGCAGGGACGCTGGGGGGCGAAGACCGGCGGCGCCATGCAGCCCGAGGTGATGTTTCACCACTATCAGTTCATGGGCCGGCTCGATCACGCCATCGGCCTGCAAAACGGCGTGGTCAGCGGGCAGGACGCGCGCGTGGACAGGGCGCGCCAGGCACTGCTGCAGGCCGAGCTGCGCCTGGCCAGCCTGCGCAAGGTGCTGGAGCGCCGCCGCACTGAATTGGCGCTGCAGCAGCAGCGCCGCGACCAGAAACAGACCGACGAGCGCGCATCCCTGCGCGTGAACCGGCCCCAGGACCAGGAGCATTGATCATGGAAAAGACCCATCTTTCCACCCCCGCGCAGCACGGCGCGCATGAAACCCGCGCCGCCCGCGGCGCCACGGGCAAGACCGGCGCCGCGCAGGACGGTGTGCAGCCTGCCGCCCCAGGCGACGGTTTCGCGCTGCTGCTGGCCGCCCTGGGGGGCGACCTTGGCAGTGACCTGGGTAGTGCCCTGGGCAGTGAGGCGGGCAGTGAGGCGGGCGACGCCCTGGCCAGCGTCCTGCCTGCCGCCCAAGTGCAGCAGGACACGCCGGCTGCAACCGGCCTGCCTCCGCCGGACCTGCAAACCGCGCTGCTGGCTGGGCTGCAGCCCGGGGCTTTTTTGGGGGGGGCGCCGGCAGGTCTGGCGGGCGCCGAACCTGACGCCCTGGCAGCGCGCATGGGCCTGGGGCTGGTTCGTCCCGGGCAGGACACGCTGGTGGGCCAGACGGCGCAGCTGGACGCGGGGGGGCACTCGCAGGAGCCGGGCAGGCCGGCGGGCCGCTTTGCCGCAGCGCCTGCGGGCCGTGGCGGGTTGCCGCGCGGATTGGCATCGGCGCTGGATGCTGTCGGGGCGCCGTCCGCGGCCCTGGGCGTGGGCGGCGGCAAGCTGGCCGCCGAGGCAGGCCTGGAGCGGGCGGCAGCCGCCACGACCCAGGTGACCCAGGGGCTGGTGATGGGGCCGGTGATGGTGCAGGCCACGGGCCTGGCCGGTCGGCGCGACGGTGGCAGTGCCGCGGCGCAACCTGCCGCCGAGCTGGCGGGTGAACCGGCGGCGCCCGCTGCGGGCGTTGCAGCGGTGGGTGCGGCAGGCGCCATGGCCGGTGCGGCGCTGGGGGGCGACGCATGGGCTGCGCCTCGGGGTGGCGACGCCGCCGCGGGGCAAGGCCTGGAGCCGCAGTCACCCAGCGTGGCGGATGCCGCCGAAGCCATGCCCGATGCCGCGCAGGCCGGCATGGCCAGCACCGAGGATCAGCTGGCCGAGCAGGTGGCCTACTGGGTGCACCAGAAAACCCAGAACGCCGAGCTGACCCTGGACCAGGGCGGCCAGCCGGTGGAGGTGAAGGTGACGCTGACGGGCGATGAGGCCCATGTCACCTTCCGCAGCGACCAGGCCGAGGCGCGCCAGCTGCTGGACACCGGCGCGGCCGAGCTGCGCGCCATGCTGCAGCGCGAAGGGCTGCAGCTGGCGGGCGTGACGGTGGGCATGTCCGGTGGCGGCGGCGACCCGTCGCGCCAGGGCGGGCGTGACGATGGCCGCCGCGGCGCACGCCAGGCCAGCGTGCAGGCGGCCACGCCGGCAGGCCAAGGGGCGCACGCACGGGGCGGTGTGGGCGAGCGTTCGGTGGATATTTTTGTCTGACCGCTGCCGTCGCGCCAGCCCTAGGCCGGGTGCTCGGCCCGGGGCGCGGCCGCTTTCAGCGGGCGCTGCAATGGCCTGCGGCGGCCTCGTTGCGCCCCCCGCTGCCAATACCTGAATCTGGCGCCAAGCCCGACGGTGAATCCGGGTTGAAAACACGCCCCGCATCCATGCCGGGCGCAAGGGTGGTGGCGCCAAGTCACCGAAAACCCGGGTTTTGGACTCTTATTCCGCGGATCAATCGGGGGCGCCGCGTTCAATAATCGGCCATCCGGCAAATGGCGGGCCGCAGCAGGTCCGCCCTGATGCCGACTTTAGACTCCAGTCACGCATCTGTTGCGCAAGAAAGCCCTGACGTGTCCGAACCCACCGCTGCCCCGGCCAATAGTAAGAAGCTGATCATCATTTTGGTGGTTCTCGTGGTGCTGCTCGTCGCCGGCGGCGCCGCGGCCTGGGTGATGCTGTCCAGTCGCAATGCCGGCGACGAGGCCGACGAGCCCGCCGCCCGCACCAGCCAGACGGCCTCCAAGGCGCCCAAGACTCCCCCGACCTTTTTGCCCATGGAGAACATGGTGGTCAACCTGGCCGACCCCGGCGGCGATCGTTTCGCCCAGGTGGGCATCACGCTGGAGCTGGCCGACAGCAAGACCGCCGACCTGGTCAAGACCTATATGCCCAGCATACGCAGTGGCGTGTTGATGCTGGTGTCGCAGCGCACGACGGACGAGCTGCTCACCCGCGAGGGCAAGGAGCAGCTGGCCGTGGACATCCGGCGCGAGGTTTCGCGCCCGCTGGGCTACAAGGTGCCCAAGCCGCGCAAGCGTGCGGCCAACTCCGCCGATGACGGGAGTGACGAAGACTTTGAGCCGCCGGTGGACAACAACCCTGTGCGGCAGGTGCTGTTTTCCAGCTTCATCATCCAGTGAGGAAGGGCGTGAGCCATGAGTGATTCCTTTCTGTCCCAGGAAGAGGTCGATGCCCTGCTGGAGGGCGTGACGGGCGAGAGCCAGAAGACGGTCAAGGAGGAGATCGAGGCGGGCGCCGTCCGCAATTACGACATCTCCAGCCAGGAGCGCATCGTGCGCGGCCGCATGCCGACGATGGAAATCGTCAACGAGCGGTTTGCGCGCAACTTCCGCATCGGACTGTTCAATTTCATCCGCCGCAGCCCCGAGATCGCCGTGGGCACGGTATCGGTGCAGCGCTACAGCGCTTTCTTGCGCGAGCTGGTGGTGCCCACCAACTTCAACATCGTCGCCATCCGGCCTCTGCGCGGCAGCGGCCTGGTGGTGTGCGAGCCGTCGCTGGTGTTCGGCATCATCGACACGCTGTACGGCGGCGCGGGCAAGTTCCAGACCCGCATCGAGGGGCGCGACTTCTCGGCCACCGAGCAGCGCGTGATCAACCGCCTGGTGGACGTGATCTGCGCCGAGTACAAGAAGGCCTGGCAGGGCATTTACCCGCTGGAGCTGGCCTACCAGCGCTCGGAGATGCAGCCGCAGTTTGCCAACATTGCCACGCCCAGCGAGATCGTGGTGTCCACGGCCTTCCAGCTGGAGATTGGCGACCTGGCCGGCGCCATCCATATCTGCATGCCCTACGCCACGCTGGAGCCCATCCGCGATGTGCTGTATTCCAGCGTGCAGGGCGACGCGATCGAGGTGGACCGCCGCTGGGTGCGGGTGCTCACGCGCGAGATCCAGGCCGCCGAGGTCACCCTGGTGGCCGAGCTGGCGCGCGCCGACGCCACCGTGGAGCAGCTGCTGGCCATGAAGCCGGGCGACTTCATCGAGCTGGAGCGCCAGCCGCGCATCCAGGCCTCCATCGAGGGAGTGCCCATTTTTGAATGCCGCTACGGCACGCACAACTCCAAGTACGCAATCCGCATCGAAGAAAGCCTGCGCAGTACCGACGCGCACTGGGTGGGAGAAAAGAATGTCCACTGAATCCGACCACAACGACAACCCTGCCGGCGACGGCGCATCGGCCGCAGACGATCCATTTGCCGGTTGGGCCGAGGCGCTTCAGGAGCAGAAAAACGCCGACGAGCAGGCCCAGGCCATGGAGATGGGCGGCCCGCTGTCGGGCGAGCCCGCCGCCCGCCCCTACAGCGGCGGCGGCGAGCCGCCGGTGCACGACATCAACATGGTGCTGGACATCCCGGTGCAGCTGTCGGTGGAGCTGGGCCGCACCAAGGTGCCGATCAAGTACATCCTGCAGCTGGCCCAGGGCTCGGTGGTCGAGCTGGATGCGCTGGCCGGCGAGCCCATGGATGTGCTGGTCAATGGCTACCTCATCGCCCAGGGCGAGGTGGTGGTGGTGAACGACAAGTTCGGCATCCGCCTGACCGACGTGGTCACGCCGTCCGAGCGCCTGCGCCGTGTCAGCCGTGGATAACCCGGGCTTCACGCAGACGCTGCTGCTGGTGGTGCTGTTCGTCGGCGCGCTGGCGGCGCTGCCGTGGCTCATTCGCCGGCTGCAGCAGCGCCAGGCAGGTTTGCAGTCGCCCGCCGGGGCGGCCGCGCGTGTGCTGTCGGCCGTGGCCGTGGGGCCGCAGCAGCGCGTGGTGACCGTTGAAGTGGGCCCGGCCCAGCAGCGCACCGTGCTGGTGCTGGGCGTGACGGCTCAGCAGATCAACTGCCTGCACGTGCTGCCGGCGCAGCCCGGCGCAGCCAGCGGTGCAGCAGCGGCAGCGCCATCGTTTGCCGGCGCAATGGCCACGGCCCAGGCGCAACTGCATAACCCTCACAACCCGCACAACCCGCCAGCCGCGGACGGCTCGCAGGGAGGGGTGTTCCATGGCTGAGTGCGCGACACCCATGCGCCCCTTCGGGCGCGCCCTGCGCTGGGGCGCGCTGCTGGCGTGCGCCGCCGCGTGCGCGCCGGCACTGGCGCAAGACCAGGGCGCGCTGCCGCTGGTGATTGGCTCGGGGCCGGGCGGCACCAGCTATTCGGTGCCCATCCAGACGCTGCTGTTCTTCACCGCGCTGTCGTTCCTGCCGGCGGTGCTGCTGATGATGACCGGCTTCACGCGCATCGTGATCGTGCTGTCGCTGCTGCGCCAGGCGCTGGGCACGCAGCAGGCGCCGCCCAACCAGGTGATCATCGGCCTGTCGCTGTTTCTAACGCTGTTCGTCATGGGGCCGACGCTGGACAAGGTGTACCAGGACGCCTATCTGCCCTACACCACCAATGCGCTCACCTTCGAGCAAGCGGTGCAAAAGGCCGAGGAGCCCATGCGCGGCTTCATGCTCCGGCAGACGCGCCAGTCCGACTTTGCGCTGTTTGCGCGCCTGGCCCGGCTGCCCGAGGGCGTATCGGCCGAGACCGCGCCGCTGCGCGTGCTGGTGCCGGCCTTCGTCACCAGCGAGCTGAAGACCGCCTTCCAGATCGGCTTCATGATCTTCATCCCGTTTCTCATCATCGACATGGTGGTGTCCAGCGTGCTCATGTCGCTGGGCATGATGATGCTGTCGCCGGTGCTGGTGGCGCTGCCGTTCAAGCTCATGCTGTTCGTGCTGGCCGATGGCTGGAACCTGCTGATCGGCTCGCTGGCGGCAAGCTTCGCCACATGAAGGATTTCTCATGACCCCGCAGTTCGTTCTCACCATGGGCCGCGAGGCCCTCACCCTGCTGCTGATGATCTCCATGCCGGTGCTGGGCGTGGTGCTGGCCGTCGGTCTGCTGGTCAGCATTTTCCAGGCCGTGACGCAGATTCACGAGGCCACGCTGGCCTTCGTGCCCAAACTGGTGGCGGCCATGGTGGTGTTTGCCGTGGTCGGGCCGTGGATGCTCACCACGCTGGTGGACTACCTGCGCCGCACGATCGAGGCCATTCCCACCGTGGTCGGGTAGCCGCCTTGATCACCTTCACCGAGGCGCAGATCATGGCCTGGCTGTCGCCGGTGCTGTGGCCGTTCTTGCGCGTGCTGGCGCTGTTCACGTCGGCGCCGGTGTTTTCCATGCGGGTGATTCCGCTGCGCACGCGCATCGGCCTGGCCTTTGTGGTGGCGGTGTGCGCGCAGGCGGTGCTGCCCGAGCAGCCGGTCATCGGCCTGAACAGCCGCGAGGCCGCTGGCGCCGTGGTGCAGCAGGTGGGCGTGGGGCTGGCCATGGGCTTTGCGGTGCGGCTGGTGTTCACGGCCGTCGAGCTGGCGGGCGAGGTCATCGGCCTGCAGATGGGCCTGAACTTTGCGTCTTTCTTCGACCCCGCTAGCAACGCGCAGGTGAGCGCTGTGGCGCGGTTCTTCGGCAACATCACCATGCTGCTGTTCGTGGTGATCAACGGCCACCTCATGGTGCTGATGGCCGTGGTGGACAGCTTCGAGCGCTTTCCCGTCAGCGGCAACTTCCTGCAGGTGGTGGGCCAGATGCGGCTGCACGAGCTGGGCGCGTCGCTGTTTTCCGGCGCGCTGTGGATTGCGCTGCCCCTGATTGCCTTGCTGCTGTTCGTCAACGTGACGATGGGCATCATCTCGCGCGTGGCGCCGCAGATGAACATCTACGCCGTGGGCTTTCCGGTCACGCTGACCGTGGGCATGCTCGGCATCACTGCCATGCTGCCCATGCTGGAGCAGCCCATGCTGACGCTGTTGCAGCAGTCCATCGACTTGTTTGCTGCGCGGCGATAGGCGTGCCGCAGCGAAAGATTATTCAAAAATAATAGCTGCCTGCGCTGGTTTGACAAGGGCTACAGGCCTAATAGGCTCACATTCTGGTGCTCTGTGGCCAGCTGGGGGGGGCTGCGCGCCCGTGGTTGGGCGCCGGGGCGTGACCGGTGCGCAGAAAAACCAAACCAAATCCGGCGTCAGCCATTGCGTATCAAGCGCTGGATGCTATGGTTTTCATACCAGCTTGTTACGAATGGCATAGACCGTCAGCTCGGCGTTGTTGGCCAGCTTGAGCTTTTCGAGCACGCGGGCACGGTACACGCTCACGGTCTTGGGGCTGAGCATCAGCTCTTGCGCAATGTCCGACAGGCGCTTGCCTGAAGCCATTTTCACCAGTGTTTGCAGCTCGCGCTCGGACAGCGACTCGTGCGGCAGCTCGGGCGTAGGCTGGGCCAGGCTGTCGGCCAGCAGCTGCGCCACCTCGGGCGTGAGGTATTTGCGCCCCTGCACGATGGTCTGTACCGCGGCAATCAGCTGCACCGGGTCGCCCGCCTTGTTGGCGTAGCCGTGCGCGCCAGCCTTCAGACAGCGCAGCGCGTATTGGTCTTCGGGGTACATCGAGACGATCAGCACCTTGATGTCGGGGTGCGTCTCTCTCAGGCTGGCCATCACCTCCAGGCCGCTGCGCCCGGGCAGGTTCAGATCCAGCAGCAGCACGTCGCAGGCGGCGGTGCGCAGCACCTCGCGCAGCTCGGGGTAGCTGCCGGCCTCGCCGGTCACGCAGATGTCGGGCGACTCGGTCAGCGTGTCGCGTATGCCGCGCCGCAGCACGGCGTGGTCGTCGCATAGCACTACGTTGATCACGGGGTGTCTCCTTGGTCGCCGGCGGGCGTTTGCTGTTGGGTCAGCGGCACGGTCATGATGATGGACGTGCCGCTACCCGGGCGGCTGCTGATGTCCATCCAGCCGCCGGCGCGGCGGGCACGCTCTTGCAGGCCGCGAAGGCCGAACGAGCGCGATTTTTGCAGCATGCCGGGCGCGATGCCGCAGCCGTCATCGGTCACTTCCAGCGTCAGCACTTGCTCGTGGTCGGACAGGTCAATGTGCACCTGGGCCGCCTGCGCGTGCTTGTGCACATTGGTCAGCGCCTCTTGTGCCGTGCGGTAGGCCACCAGTTGCAGCGCGCTGGGCACGTCCAGCGCCTCGCGGCTGGTGGTCAGGCGTACGCGGATACGGGTGCGCCGCTCGAAGGTTTCGGCCAGCCAGCGCACCGCGGCCACCAGGCCCTGGTCCAGCACCGGCGGGCGCAGGTTCATCATCAGGCGCTGGCTGGCGTCGATGGCATGCTGCAGCATCTCGGTGGCGGTGGCGGCGTGCTCGCGCAGGCCGTCAGCCTGCGCATGGCGGCCTATCCAGGCCAGGTCGAACTTCACCGCAGCCAGGGCGCCGCCAATGTCGTCGTGGATCTCGCGCGCAATGGCGGCGCGCTCTTCTTCGATGGAGGTCTGCAGGTGCTCGGCCAGGTCGGCCAGGCGCTGCTGGGACTCGGCAAGGTCGGCTGCGGCCTGCTCGCGCGCGCGCCGGGCCTCGGCCACCTCGATGGCGCGCGCCAGCACGTGGGGCAGGCGGGCCATGTCATCCTTGAGCAGGTAGTCGGCAATGCCCAGGCGCATCGCATCGACGGCCGCGGCCTCGCCGATCGCGCCCGACAGCAGCACGAAGGGCGGATGTGCGGGCTGCTGCTCGACAATGCGCCAGGCATCCAGCGCCGTGAACCCGGGCAGGCGATAGTCGGCCAAAATCAGGTCGAAGGCCTCGTCGTGCAGCCACTGCGTGAAGCCTTCCAGCGTGTCGGTCTGGCGGATTTCGTGCGGCATGCCCGCGCGGCGCAGGGTCAGGCGCACCAGCGCGTGGTCTGCGGCAGAGTCCTCAAGATGCAGCACTCGCACAGGGCTTTTCGGGGCGTCATGATCGGTGGGAGTGGGTATCATAGGATACATATTGGAACAAATGAGGTCGCGCATCTCTCGCAAGAGGGCGCAGCGGCCGGGTGCAAGCCATAACGGGCAACCTGCAACAGGCTGCTGCTGCCAGCAGCGACGGAGAAATGATGCAATCTACGCTCAATACGCCAGACGGCCCTGCTGTGCAGGTACCCGTGATGGTGGCAGCCGAGTTGCAGGACTCCCTGCTGATGGTCTTGCACGACCTGCATCGCCTGGAGGGCTTGCTCAACCATGCCACGGACAATCTTTTGCAGCGGTTCGATGAGGCCAATGGAGCGTTGACCGACGCCATGGTTGGCAACTCTGTTGAGCTGGCCGCGATGCGCACGGCCTTGCGCAAGGCGGTGACGGAGTTGCAGTTCCACGATATGGCAACACAACTGCTGGGCCACACCAGGCAGGTGCTGGGCGCGTGCGTGTTCCGCCTTGCGGCCGAGACCATGGGCGGCGACGAGGGCGAGCAGGCCGCGCCGCTGGAAGGCACGGCACCCGAGCGCCCCAATCCCGTGACCCAAAGCGAGATGGCTGCGGGCTCGGTGGAGCTTTTCTAAATTGCCCGGTCCGTTGTCGTTCAAACTATCAACCTATTCACAAGTCAGAAGTCGTTGGAGCGTTAAATGCAGTCCATTCTTGCCGTCGATGATTCTCCGTCCATGCGGAAGATGGTCTCCTTCACGCTTACGGGCGCGGGCTACCATGTGGTGGAAGCCGTAGATGGCCAGGATGCACTGGAAAAGGCCGAGTCCCACGATATCCACCTGGTGCTGGCTGATCAGAACATGCCCCGCCTGGACGGCATCGGCCTGACGCGCAGACTGCGCGAGCACCCGCGGTTCAAAAACACTCCTATCCTCATCCTCACCACCGAGTCCAGTGACCAGATGAAGCAGGCAGGCCGCAGCGCGGGCGCCACCGGGTGGCTGGTCAAGCCCTTTGACCCCAACCGCCTCATCGAGGTCATCCAGAAGGTCATCCGCTGACAGCGCCGACCCACACTCCCCACACGCAGAAAACAGGAACCCGGACAATGGCGGACATCTTTCAAGAGGGCGCGGGCGCGGACTTCGACCTCAGCCAGTTCTATCAAATCTTCTTCGAAGAGGCCGGCGAGAACCTCGACCTGATGGAGCAAATGCTGTTGGGGCTGGACGTGAACGCCACCAACGATGAAGAGCTCAATGGCATCTTCCGCTGCGCTCACTCCATCAAGGGCGGCGCGGCCACCTTTGGTTTTTCCGACGTGGCCGAACTCACGCACCAGATGGAGTCGCTGCTCGACAGGCTGCGCCGCCACGAACTGCAGTTTCTCCCCCAGATGGTGGACGTGCTGCTCGAGTCCGCCGACGCATCGCGCAGCCTGCTGGCGCGCCACCAGGCGGGCGGGCAGGGCGAGGCTCTGTCCACCCATGAGCTGGTGCGCCGTATCAGCGAACTGGCCGCGGGCGCAGCGCCTGCCGAGGCGGCGCCCCCTGTGGCTGCGCCAGCGCCCGTTGCCGCGCCCGCCCCGGTCGCGCCTGCGGCAGTGCCTGCCCCGGCACCCGCGCCCGCGCAGGCCGCCAGCGGGCTGCGCGCGCTGGAGATCCACATCGGCCCGATGAACCAGCCCGCGCAGGCCGAGGCCATCAAGGAGCTGTTTCGCGACATTCCCGGCCTGGGCAGCATCAGCGATCTGCCTGACGACCGCCCGGACATGCGCCGGTTTGCCGTGCAGACGACATCCAGCGATGACGATCTGCTGGATCTGTTCGCGTTTCACGTCGCCAAGGAGCAGGTGCGCATTCTGGATGCCGGTGCCCCGGCCCCGTCTGCCGCAGCGCAGGATCACGAATTGCATGACCGCGAGCTGCATGCGCCAAGCGCTGCGGCCGTCGCCCAGCCTTATGGCTTCTTTCCCGGCGCGCCCGGCGTGCCGGCCGACGAGGTGGCCGCAGCTGCCATGTCCGCGTCGGCTGCGGTGGCGGGCTCGGTGACACCTGATGCATCTGCCGCGCCGCAGGCGCCAGCCCGTGCGCCTGCCGAATCCAGGGCCACCAGCCAGGCATCCATCGAGTCGTCCACCATCCGCGTGGCCGTGAGCAAGGTGGATCAGCTCATCAACCTGGTGGGCGAGCTGGTCATCACCCAGGCCATGCTTGCGCAAAACAGCCGCGACCTGGACCCCGGCGTGTACCAGCAACTGCTGGCGGGGCTGGCCGACCTCGATCGCAATACCCGCGATCTGCAGGAGTCGGTGATGTCGATCCGCATGATTCCCATGTCCATCGTCTTCAACCGCTTCCCGCGCATGCTGCGCGACCTGGCGAGCAAGCTGGACAAGAAGGTGGACTTTGTCACTCACGGTGAGGCCACCGAGCTGGACAAGAGTCTGGTCGAGAAAATCATCGACCCGCTTACCCACCTGGTGCGCAATAGTTGCGACCACGGCATCGAGCTGCCCGCCGAGCGCCTGGCGGCCGGCAAGCCCGAGCACGGCACGATCACGCTGTCGGCCTCGCACCAGGGCGGCTCCATCGTCATCGAGGTGCGGGACGACGGCAAGGGCATGTCGCGCGAGAAGATTCTGCGCAAGGCCCGCGAGCGCGGCATGGATGTGTCCGATGCCATGCCCGACAGCGAGGTCTGGAACCTGATTCTTGCGCCGGGCTTTTCCACGGCCGAGGTGGTGACTGACGTGTCGGGCCGCGGCGTGGGCATGGACGTGGTCAAGCGCAACATCACGGCGCTGGGCGGCTCGGTGGAGATTGATTCGGCAGAGGGCTACGGCATGCGCGTGTCGGTGCGCCTGCCGCTCACGCTGGCCATCATGGACGGCATGTCCGTCGGGGTGGGCGGCGAGGTGTACATCCTGCCGCTGTCGTCGGTGGTCGAGTCTTTCCAGGTCAACCCGGGCGACCTCAACACCGTGGCCCAGGGCTCGCAACTGGTGAAGGTGCGCGACGAGTACATGCCCGTGATGGCGCTGGAAAAGATATTCCAGGTGCCGCGCCACGACGGCGGCGAGGCCAGCACCATCATGGTGGTGGTGGAGGCCGACGGCAGCCGCGTGGCCGTGCTGGTCGATGAACTTCTGGGCCAGCACCAGGTGGTGGTCAAGAACCTGGAGACCAACTACCGCAAGGTGCCCAATGTGTCGGGCGCCACCATTTTGGGTGATGGCACCGTGGCCCTGATTCTGGATACGGCGGCCCTGGTGCGACGTGCGCGCCATTGAGTTGCCATTGGCATGGCATAACGCAGAACTACGAGGAGTGAAGGCATGAACGTGGTGGACAAGGGCGTGGAAGCCGCTGCAGCGGGAGCGCGGGAATACCTCACCTTTCGCCTGGGCCAGGAGGAATACGGCATTGACATCCTCAAGGTGCAGGAAATCCGGGGTTACGAGAACCCCACGCGCATTGCCCATGCGCCCGCCTTCATCAAGGGCGTGACCAATCTGCGCGGCACCATCGTGCCGATCGTGGACATGCGTCTGCGCTTCAACTGCGCGCAGGCCGAGTACAACAGCTTCACGGTGGTCATCATCCTGAACCTGCGCGAGCGTGTGGTGGGCATCGTCGTGGATTCGGTCAGCGACGTGATGGCGTTGTCGCCCGAGCAGGTGCGCGCCGCGCCGGACATCGAAAGCGCCATTGACGCGCAGTGCATCCGCGGCCTGGGCTCGCTGGGCGATCGCATGCTCATCCTGCTGGACATCGAAAAACTCATGTCCGGCGTGGACATGGGGCTTGCTTCGATTGGGGACTGATGATTCGCTGCGTGTTGCCTGCAAGGTGCGCGTGTCCGAAAGACCGGTCATGAATCGGCAGGAGGGCGTTCCCGCAGATCGCGCCCAGATCCGGCGCCAAGCGCGGGTGGCGGCGATGGGTGCCACGCATGACCACGACGCTGCGGCGGATCAGGGCGTTGACGCGCGCGAGTTCGCCTGGACCCAGGCCGATTTTTCACGCGTGCAGTCGCTGATCCACCAGCGGGCGGGCATCAGCCTGCACGACGGCAAGCACGCCATGGTGTACAGCCGCCTGTCGCGCCGCCTGCGCGAGACGGGGCACACCAGCTTTCGCGACTACCTGGGCTGGCTGGAGAGCAATGACGGGCCGGAGTGGCAGGAGTTCGTCAACGCGCTCACCACCAACCTCACGGCCTTCTTTCGTGAGCAGCATCATTTCGAGATTCTGGGCTCGCTGCTGCGCATGCGCTCCAGCGGGGCGTGGCGCATCTGGTGCAGCGCGGCTTCCACGGGCGAAGAGCCCTATTCCATCGCCATGACGGTGCTGGAGACGCTGGGCAACAACGCCCAGTTCAAGCTGGCGGCCAGCGACATCGACTCGCGTGTGCTGGCCACGGCGGCGCGTGGCGTGTACCGGCTCGACAGCCTCAAAGGCCTGAGCCAGGAACGCCTGCAGCGCTTTTTTCTGCGCGGCAAGGGCGCTAACGCCGGGCTGGCCCGTGTGCGCCCCGAGCTGCGTCGGCCCATTGATTTTCTGAGCGTGAACCTGATCCAGGACGATTGGCCGTTTCGCGAGCCCTTCGACGTGGTTTTTTGCCGCAACGTCATGATCTACTTCGATGCTCCCACCCAGCGGCGCGTGCTCGAGCGAATCCACCGCGTGCTCAAGCCCGGTGGTACGCTGTTCGTGGGACATGCAGAAAATTTCAGTGACTCCCGCGATCTCTTTGTCCTGCGCGGCAAGACGGTCTATGAGCGCATCTGACCCACCAGGCCGCAAACCCACCCGGCGCCCAGCAGTTCATCACCACGCACCCACCGGGCAACGCCAGACCTCTGCCGCACATGAGCACTACCACAGCAGCTGATTCCCTCGGCGCCGGCGCACCGCAGGGCGGGCCTGATCGCAGGCACCTGCCGCGCATCAGCCCGCTCGGGCCGGACGCTTCAAATCTGGCCTCCGCGCCCGAGGTGTCGCTGCAAGAGCTCAAGGCGCGCGCGCGCAGGCCGGGCGAGGCGGGGTTCTTTTTCTTTGACCCCCATTTCCAGCACAACGCTGTCAAGGTGCTGCCAGGCGAGTTTTTTGTCGCCCGCGAGCGCCTGTCCATCATGACGGTGCTGGGCTCGTGCATTGCCGCGTGCCTGTGGGACAGCCGCTCGCGCGTGGGCGGCATGAATC
Source organism: Diaphorobacter sp. (assembly GCF_050251835.1). Lineage (NCBI taxonomy): Bacteria > Pseudomonadati > Pseudomonadota > Betaproteobacteria > Burkholderiales > Comamonadaceae > Diaphorobacter > Diaphorobacter sp. Next base: position 47,579 of record NZ_JBFWLZ010000020.1, read on the forward strand.
ACTTCATGCTGCCCGATGGCGACAGCGCCGATGTGTCGGGGCGCTACGGCTCCTACGCCATGGAGCTGCTGATCAACGAGATGATGAAACTGGGCGCGCGCCGCGAGAGCATGCAGGCCAAGATTTTTGGCGGCGCGCAGGTCATGCACAACTTCACCACCTTGAACGTCGGCGAGCGCAACACCCGGTTTGTGCAAAACTACCTGGCGACAGAGCGCATCCCGGTGGTCTCGGAGGATGTGCTCGACATCTACCCCCGCAAGGTCGTGTTTTTTCCGGCGACGGGCAAGGCCATGGTCAAACGGTTGGCGCATGCGCATCCCGAGACCCTGGCCGAAGAAGTGGTGCGCGGCAACGCCGCCACGGTGGCGCGGGCGACCCGAGGCGGTTCGGTTGACTTGTTCTGACCGGGCCGTGTTCGCAATCGATACAAGGAGCGTTTGAAGGGCATGAGCGGGAAGATCAGGGTGATTGTGGTGGACGATTCGGCACTGGTACGCAGCCTGCTGTCGGCGATCATCAACCGCCAGAGCGACATGGAGTGCATCGGCACTGCCAACGATCCGTTGATCGCGCGCGAGATGATCCGCGAGAAAAACCCTGACGTGATCACGCTGGACGTGGAAATGCCGCGCATGGACGGCATCGACTTCCTGGGGCGCCTGATGCGCCTGCGGCCCATGCCGGTGGTGATGATCTCCACCCTGACCGAGCGCGGCGCCGAAGTAACGATGCGGGCGCTGGAGTTGGGTGCCGTCGATTTCGTGGCCAAGCCGCGCGTGGGGCTGGCCAGCGGGCTGAATGAGCTGGCGGCGCAGATCGTGGACAAGATCCGCGTGGCGGCAGTGGCCCATGTGCGGCGCATGCCGGTGCGCAGCGCCCAGGCCATCGTGAAGCCGGTTGCGGGAGCTGGCGCGGCTTCGGCCAGCGCCGCTGTGGCTGCGCCGCCGGTGTCGGCGTCGGCCCTGCTGGGGCGGGTGTCCACGGAAAAGCTCATTTGCATCGGCGCCTCCACCGGCGGCACGGAGGCCATCCGTGAGGTGCTGACGCAGATGCCCGCTGATTCGCCGGCCATCGTCATCACCCAGCACATGCCGCCCGGGTTTACCACCAGCTTTGCGGCGCGCCTGGACAGCCTGTGCCAGATCATTGTGAAAGAGGCAGTGAACGGCGAGCGCATCCTGCCTGGCCATGCCTACATCGCCCCGGGGGGCAAGCAGTTTTCGATTGCACGCAGCGGCGCCAATTACGTGGCTGTGGTGGATGACGGCCCGCCCGTGAACCGGCACAAACCGTCGGTGGAAGTGCTGTTCAAGTCAGCCGCAGCGGTGGTGGGGCGCAATGCCTACGGCATCATGCTGACCGGCATGGGCGGCGACGGTGCGGCGGCCATGCGCGAGATGAAGGACGCGGGCAGCTACAACTACGTGCAGGACGAAGCCAGCTGCATCGTCTTCGGCATGCCGCGCGAGGCCATCGCCCACGGCGCCGCCGACGAGGTGCTGCCGCTCAACCAGATTGCGCCCGCACTGATCGCGCGCTTGCGCGGCTCCACCGACCGGCTGCATCACCGCATTTGATAAAAATGTGAGCAGCTTGCGCTTTCCTGGCGCGGGTTAGAGCCTGATTTGGCCTTGATGATTTTGACGGCGCTGCGCACGCTGCGCAGCCTGCCGGGGTCGGGTCGGTCAGGCAGAGAGCGCGGACCAGCGCTCCAGCGCCTGCATCAGCAGCTCTTCGATTTCGCCGTCCCGCGCGTGCAGCGCCGTGGCGCGCGCAGCGTCGCGCGCATACAGGCTGGCGTCGGCCAGCTCATCGCGGATGGCCTTTTGCTCGGCTTCCAGCGCGTCAATCTGGGCGGGCAGCTGTTCCAGTTCGCGTTGTTCTTTGTAGCTCAGCTTCTTTTTTTGTAGCTGCTCGCGCTTGATTGGAGCGGGCTGGTCGTCATTTTTGTTTGCATTCTTGACGGCGGTCGCCGCCGCCGCTGCGCCTGCCAGCTCGCGGCTGCGGCGGGACTGGGTCAGCCAGTCCTGCACGCTGCCTTCGTACTCGCGCCACACCCCGCCACCCTCGCTGGCAATCGTGCTGGTGACCACGTTGTCCAGAAAGGTGCGGTCGTGGCTGACGAGGAACACCGTGCCGTCGTAGCTTTGCAGCAGCTCCTCCAGCAGATCCAGCGTGTCGATGTCCAGGTCGTTGGTGGGCTCGTCCAGCACCAGCACGTTGGCCGGGCGGGCAAACAGCCGCGCCAGCAGCAGCCGGTTGCGCTCGCCGCCCGAGAGCGAGCGCACGGGCGAATGCGCGCGCGCCGGGGAGAACAAAAAATCGCTCAGGTAGCTTTTGACATGCTTGCGCTGGGAGCCAATCTCTATCCACTCGCTGCCGGGGCTGATGAAGTCCTCCAGCGTGGCATTCAGGTCGATGCTGTGGCGCATCTGGTCAAAGTACGCGACCTGCAGGTTGGAGCCGCGCCGCACGCTGCCGCTGTCGGGCTCCAGCTCGCCCAGGATCAGCTTCAATAGCGTGGTTTTACCAGCGCCGTTGGGCCCGATCAGGCCCACCTTGTCGCCCCGCAGGATAGTGGCGCTGAAGTCGCGCACGACGGTTTTATCGCCGAAAGCCTTGGTCACGTGGGTGAGTTCGGCCACGATCTTGCCCTGGTAGCCGTTCTGGCTGCCTGATGCGATGTCCATCTTCACGCTGCCCAGAGCTTCGCGCCGCGCTGCGCGATTGGCGCGCAGGGCTTCGAGTCGGCTGATGCGGCTTTGGCTTCGTGTACGCCGGGCCTCCACACCCTTGCGTATCCACACCTCTTCCTGTGCGAGCAGTTTGTCTGCGCGGGCGCTGATGACGGCTTCTTGCGCCAGCTGCTCCTCTTTCTGCAGGACATACTGGGCAAAGTTGCCAGGGTAGGAGCGCAGCTGCCCCCGGTCCAGCTCCACGATGCGAGTGGCAATGCGGTCAAGAAAGGCGCGGTCGTGGGTGATGGTGACGATGCCGCCCTTGAAGTCGAGCAGCAAGTCTTCCAGCCAGACGATGGAGTCCAGATCCAGGTGGTTGGTGGGCTCGTCCAGCAGCAGCACGTCAGGCCGCGCGACCAGCGCCTGGGCCAGTGCTACGCGTTTTTTGGTGCCACCGGAGAGCGCGCCTATCACCGCCTGCGGATCAAGATGCAGGCGCTGCAAGGTTTCGTCCACCCTCTGTTCCCAATTCCAGGCGTCCAAGGCTTCGATGCGCGACTGCAGGGCATCCAGGTTCAGTCCGGAAGCACCAGAAAGATACTGCTCGCGAATCGCAATCGCCTCCGCGAGTCCTTGCGAGACCGCTTCAAAGATGGTGGCATCGAGCGACAGGGAGGGCTCCTGCGCGACGTAGGTGATGCGCATGCCTTGCTGCACGTTCAATGCGCCATCGTCAGGCTTTTCCAGGCCCGCCAGTATCTTGAGCAGCGAGGACTTTCCGGCGCCATTGCGCCCAATCAAACCGACGCGCTCGCCGGGCTCGAGCGCAAAGTGTGTGTGATCCAAAAGAGCTACATGCCCGAAAGCCAACTGGGCGTCCATGAGTGTGATCAATGCCATGTCCACGATTATGGAGGTGTGCGCAAAAGTGCTTCGCATGGCTGCGGCCTGCTCGGCATGACAAAAAAATGTCAGGATCGCGTTTTGGCGGGTAAACCCGATATACAATTTGCGCTCGCTACGACAAGGCGATCTCCTTTGATCAAACCGGTTGCAGCAAGGAAGCTAAAAATTTCCTGCCTTGTTTTGTTTC
>NZ_JBFWLZ010000021.1:0-46694 GCF_050251835.1 Diaphorobacter sp.
TGACCAGCCTGGGCCCGGCCGATGCGCACTTCGGCGCCGTTTACTCGCGCGCCGACCGCGCGCTCTACACCGCCAAGCAGCAGGGCCGCAACCGCAGTTGCCTGCTGCATTCAGGTGAAATGGCCGCTAACCCTTGATGTTCAAGCGCCGGAAGCTATCGTTTTGGTAGCGTAATTTACTTACGCGCGGCGATCGGCTTTTTGGCAGCACTTGATGCATCGGCTGCGGGTTGCTGTCTACGTCAGTTTCTGCGGGCTCGCTTGTCCTTGGCGGTTTGATCTGTCCTGGGCATCTTTCAGGCTGGCTGACAACGCTTAAAACCGGCTTCCCGGGCGCAGGCCTGGCGGGCGGCCGGCCACGCTCGGGCAGCAGTACTGGTACAAACCCGAAGAATTGATGTGGATTGAGCACCAATCAATTGTGTTTTGACCATCTTCCGAAACGATGATCCTGCTGAAACAATCAGCCATAACAGCAATCGATGCTCTACGTGCACCAAAAAGCACGCAGTCGTGATTGCCCATCAAGCCTGTTGTTTCTGAAGGAGCTCAGACCGTGTCGGATCTACGTTTTTCTGCGCTGATGCAGGCTCGCCTGGAGGCTGATCCGCAGGCCACGGCCTTTGTGCATGGCGAGAGCACCACTACGGTGATGTCGTTGGCGCATCAGGTGCAGTGCATGACGGCTTGGTTGCGTTCTGTAGGCATAGGGCCGGGTGACCGGATGGCTGTCTGGCTGGTGAACCGGGTTGAGTGGCTGGCGTTGCTGATGGCGGCCGGGCGTATCGGTGCCACGGTGGCGGCGGTCAATACCCGCTACCGGCAGGAAGAAGTTGCCCACATCTTGCGAACCAGCGGCGCCCGTTTGCTGGTGACGCAGTTGCCCCACCAGCGGCTGGACTTTCTCTCCATCCTGGCGGATCTTGACCCCGCGCGGGTGCCCGATTTGCAGCAAATAGCCGTGTTGGGCAGCGATGGCAACGCGCCCTCCAGTGCTGCGGACCTTCCCGCTGGGCTGGCCTGGCCGCTGGCTCCGTTGAACTGGCAGCAATGCACGCCGGAAACAGGCCAGGACGATTCAGACCCCGACACCACGGTGGTGCTGTTCTCAACCTCGGGCACCACCAAGGCGCCCAAGCTGGTCATGCACCCGCAGCGCACTTTGGTGGACCATGCGCTGCGTTGCGCTGCGGCCTACCGGCTCGGGGAGCCTGGCGCCTGCTTGCTGACGTTGCTACCTCTATGCGGCGCTTTCGGACTGAACAGCACTCTGGCCGCATTCGCCGCTGGCGCGCCGGTGGTTTTGCCGGCCTTGTTTGAGGCAGACGAAGCCGCTGCGCTGCTGGTACGCCACGAGGTGACGCATTGCTTTGGCAGCGACGAGATGGTGCGCCGCCTGGCAGAAAGCTCGAAGGCGGCACAGCCGTTTCCATCGTTGCGCTTTTTTGGCTTCGGTGCGTTTACGTCCAATTTCACCGAAATCGCCCAGGCCTGTTGTGCGCGGGGCATTCCGCTGCACGGTCTATATGGTTCCAGCGAGGTACTGGCCGTTTTCTCGGCTCAGGTCAGCGACGCGCCGCTGACGCAGCGCCTGGAGGGTGGTGGCGTACCGGTGGCAGGGGCGCTGGCACGCATCCGCATCCGAGACGAAGCCACCGGCCAGTTGCTGGCGCAGGGGCAGTCGGGGCAGATCGAGATACAGGCGCCTAGCCTGTTCCAAGGCTACTTCGGCAACCCTACGGCCACGCAGGAAGCCATGACCGAGGGCTATTTCAAGACGGGTGATCTGGGCCATTTGCGGCCCGATGGCAGCCTGGTGTTCGAGACCCGCCTGGGAGACGCCGTGCGTTTGGGCGGCAACCTGGTCAACCCGGCAGAAATCGAAGAGCTTCTGCAACGGGAGTCCGGGGTGCGTGAAGCCCAGGTGGTTGCGGTGCCGATCCAGGGCCAGGATCGCCCGGTGGCCTTCATCGTTCCCGAGGCGGGCGGTGCGCCAGACATGAGCGAACTGATCGCCAAGCTGCGCCAGTCCATCGCGAACTACAAGGTGCCCCAGCGGGTGTGGACGCTGCCTGCCTTCCCGCTGACCCAGGGCGCCAATGGCAACAAGATTTCCCGTGCGCAATTGCGCCAGATGGCGCAGGAACGTCTTGCTGCCGAAGCCCCAGCCCCTCAGGAGCACGTATGAACCCCCGTTACTTTGAAGACTTCACGGTGGGCGAGCATTTCACCAGTACGGGCCGCACGGTGACGGAAGCCGACCTCACCCTGTTCAACATGATTTCGGGCGACTGGAACCCCATCCACGCCGATGCCGAGTTTGCCGCTGGCGCCCGCTTTGGCCAGCGCATCGTCCATGGGGCCTTTGGCGTGGCCTTGCTCACCGGCTTCATGCACCAGATGGGGATCTTCGACGGCACGGCAGTGGCGATGCTGTCGCTCAAGGAGTGGGCCTTCAAGGCACCCATCCTGATCGGCCAAACCCTGCGCTTGCACATGACGATTACGGAGCTCGACCCCGGCCAGAGCGCCCGCGTGGGCCGACTGGGGCGCCACCTGCAGCTGCGTGACCAACACGACCAGGTCGTGCAGGAGGGGCACAGCGATCTGCTGATCCTCAAGCGCCCGGCCATCGCCTGATTTCGCAACCACAACAACTCTGGAGACATCATGCAAAAAACCAAAACCACCCTGACCGCGCTGGTCCTTGGCCTTGTGGCTTCGGCCGCCGTCGCACAGACCTATCCCGCCAAGCCGGTAACCATCGTCGTGCCGTACTCCGCCGGGGGGCCGGTGGACAACTTCATCCGCGCCCTGGGCCAGCAACTGTCCGAGAGCTGGAAGCAGCCGGTAGTGGTGCTCAACAAACCGGGAGCCAACGAAATCATCGGCGCCGACCATGTCGCCAAGAGCGCGCCTGACGGCTACACCCTTTTCGCCGGCACCGAGGCTTCGCTCACCATGAGCCCGCATCTCTACAAGAAACTGCCCTACAACGTGGAGGCCGACTTCGTGCCTATCAGCCAGCTGGTCAGCCTGCCGCTGATGCTGTTCACGCACAAGAACACCCCGGCCAACACCGTTTCGGAATTCGTGGAACTGGCACGCAAGGCCAAAGCCCAGGGCAAGCCGCTGAGCTATGGCTCGTCCGGCGCGGGCGGCATTGCCCACCTGCCGATGGTGACCTTTGAAAAGCAGGAAGGCATCTCCATGACCCACATACCCTACCGGGGCGCGGCCAACCTGATTCCCGATGTGATTGCTGGCCAGGTGGACGCAGCGGTGCTGGCCGTGTCGGTGATTGAGCAGCATGTGAAAACCGGTGCGCTCAAGCCCTTGGCGGTGTCGTCTGAGGCCCGCAGCGCGGCCTTGCCCCAGGTGCCCACCTTCAAGGAGGCGGGAGTCAAAGATATCCACGCCATCTTCAGTATTGGCCTGCTGGCACCCAAGGGCACGCCAGCGGCGGTGGTGGACAAGATTGCCTCCAGCACACGAGCCATCATCACGACGCCCGACTTCCGCCAGAAAAACATCGATGCCTTCAGCTATGTGCCGGTGGCTTCGAGTCCTGTGGAGTTCAAGGCCTTCTTGAGCGGCAACAGCAAGCTGCAGGCGGAGCGGGTCAAGGCCTCTGGCGTGACACTGGACTGACCCCGCACGCGGTTCTCTTTTTGATTCCTGACCTTCTGAACGAGTGACCATGAACGCCACTACCTCCCGAATCCCCGCCGCGCTGCAGAACCTGGCGCTGCCCGTCATCGCTTCGCCGATGTTCACTGTCAGCTACCCCGAGCTGGTGCTGGCGCAGTGCAAGGCTGGCATCGTGGGCTCGTTTCCAGCGCTCAATGCCCGCCAGCCCGAGTTGCTGGACGAATGGCTGCACCAGATGAAAGCCGATCTGGACGCTTACCGGGCGGCCAATCCCGGCCAACTTGTGGGGCCCATCGCGGTCAACCAGATTGCGCATAGTTCCAATGGGCGCCTGATGCAGGACGTGGAGACCTGCGTCAAGCATCAGGTGCCGGTCATCATCACCTCACTACGCGCGCCGGCCCGAGAGATCGTCGATACCGTGCACAGCTACGGCGGCGTGATCTTCCATGACGTGGTCAATGTGCGTCATGCCCAGAAGGCACTGGAGGCGGGTGTGGACGGTTTGATCGTTGTGGCCGCCGGGGCCGGTGGCCACGCGGGCACCCAGTCGCCCTTTGCACTGGTGGGCGAGGTGCGGCAGATCTTCGACGGCCCGCTGGCTCTGTCGGGGGCCATGGCCACGGGCGGTGCCGTTCTGGCCGCCCGGGCCATGGGCGCGGATTTTGCCTACATGGGCACGCGCTTCATCGCCAGCCGCGAGGCCAACGCCAGCGAGGATTACAAGCAGGCTATCGTGAAGGCGGGCGCCTCGGACATCATCTACAGCAACTGGTTCTCGGGCGTGCATGGCAACTACCTGCGCGAGAGCATCGAGCGTGTGGGCCTCGACCCGGAAAACCTGCCGGTGGGTGACAAGGCCAAGATGAGTTTTGCCGATGGCCGCTCCAAGGCCAAGGCCTGGAAGGACATCTGGGGCGCCGGCCAGGGCGTGGGGCAAATTTATGATCTGCCTGAAGTGCGGGAGATTGTGGCCAGGTTGCGTGCCGAATACGACTTGGCCCGCGCACGCATCTGTTCGGGGTGAGTGCGTCCGTGGTACCTGCCGACGCGGTCAGTGAGGCAGGGCGCAGGCCTTATGCTCGCCCTCCGGAGGTTTTGCCGTTGGAACAGTCGCCCTATTTGTTTTTTGCCGAGGTCGTGGAAGCAGGCAGTTTTGCCATGGCCGCCCGGCGTTTGGGCATGGACCGCTCCAACGTTAGCCGCCGCATCAAGGAGCTGGAGCACAGCGCCGGCGTGCAATTGCTGCGCCGTACCACCCGCAAGATGGTGTTGACCGACCTGGGCGCTGCGTTCTACGAGCAGTGCCTGGCCGTGCGAAGCGAGGTGGAGCAGGCCAAGAACCTGCTGTTGTCGCAGGGCGATGCAGTGCGTGGGGCGCTGCATGTCAGCTGCCCGCCAGCGATTGGCCGGCTTTATCTGGTGCCCCTGTTCGAGGCTTTTTGCCGTCGCTATCCGGCAGTTTCCCTGCAAATCACCTTGAAGTCGGGTGAACTGGATCTCATCGAGGAGCGGATCGATGTGGCCATTCGCTTCACTAACGAACCGTCGCAGCATCAGGTGGCCCGTGTGCTGGGACGCACGCAATGGATTTTTTGTGCCAGCCCTGCCTATCTGGCCGAACATGGAACGCCCCAACTGCCCGAAGACCTTGCTCAGCTGGCTTGGCTGGGCATGCGCAGCCGCATGGAGTTACAACTGCGCAAAGAGGCGGCCCTGCACCGTGTGGTGCTTCGCTCGCGGGTGGCTTGCCCCGACTACGCCCTGCTGGGGCAGATGGCCTGCGACGGGCTGGGCGTGTGTTTGTTGCCGGTCTATGTCGCGTCTCGCGACTTGGCCCGGGGTGGGCTGGTTCAGGTGCTGGTGGACTACCAGATCGAGCCCACGCCGGGCAGTACTCTCTACGCCATCACCCTGCCGGGCATCCATTCATCGCCCCAGGTCAAGGCGTTTGTCCAATTCCTCGCAGAAACCGTGCAGGCCGAATTCGACCAGTGAGTTGTCAACCCGGATTCGCCATCAGAGTCCGGGAGGGTGTGGGCAGTGGAGTCGCCATTCAGTGATCCCATCGTCGTAGCCTTGGCCAACGAACAGGGGCGCGAATGCCTGAAAAGACCGGCTATATCAAAATAGCTTCCAGCCCTTGATATGTAAGCGCTGGAGGCTATTTTTTTGATAGCGAAATTTACTTGCGCGCGGCGATCGACTTTTCGGCCAGGTTCACCAGGTCGGCGCCGATCTGGCCCTTCCATTTCTCCACCACGGGGCGTGTGGCTTTTACGAAGGCTGCGCGCTCGGCGGCGGTGAGCTGGGTCACGGTCACGCCGTTGGCGGCCAGGTCTTTCAGCAGCGGCTTGTCGGCTTCGACCACGCCTTTGCGCGCCAGGGCGATTTGCTCTTTGCCGGCGTCGATGGCCGCTTGCTTGACGATCTCGCGGTCCGCCGGCGTCCAGCTGTTCCAGATGTCTTTGTTCACCACGAAGATCAGCGGGTCGTTCATGTAGCCCCACAGCGTCAGGTGTTTTTGCGCCACGGTGTGCAGCTTGGCGGCGACAAACACCGACAGCGGGTTTTCCTGCCCATCGACGGCGCCGCTGGCCATGGCCGGCTGGGCGTCGGACCAGCTCATCTGCGTGGGGTTGGCGCCCAGCGCGGTGAAGGTGTCGAGGAACAGCGGCGAGCCCACCACGCGGATCTTCATGCCCTTGAGGTCTTCGGGCGTCTTGATGGCTTTTTTGGAGTTGGAGATTTCGCGGTAGCCGTTCTCACCCCAGGCCAATGGCATGACGCCAGCTTTTTCCAGCGTCTGGAACAGGCTCTTGCCCACTGCACCCTGCGTCAGCGCATCGGTGGCGGCGTAGTCGGGCATCAGGAAGGGCAGCGAGAACAGGTTGAGCTGCTTGACCTGGGGCGACCAGTTGATGGTCGAGCCCACGGCCATGTCGATCACGCCCTGGCGCAGCGCGGAAAACTCACGCGTCTGGTCGCCCTGGATCAGCGACACGCCAGGGTAGAGCTTGATATTGATGCGGCCCTGCGTGCGCTCGCGCACCTTGTTGGCCCACAGCTCGCCGCCCTTGCCCCAGGGGAAGGCAGGGCCCAGCACGAGGGACATGCGGTATTCGCTTTTGTAGTCGGTCTGCGCCAGGGCAGCGGGGGCGGCGAAGGCCAGGGCCGCAGCGGCGGCCACGGCGGAGGTGAGGAAAGTGCGCAGTTTCATGGGGTCTCCTTGCTATGAAATAAGTAGCTTATAACGCTTGATTTAAAAGGGCTGCAGCCTGTTTTTATCAATAACCGAGCCGTGCGGGCAGCCACAGGGCCAGCTGCGGGAAGGCAATCACGGCCACCATCACCAGGAACATGGCCAGCAGCATCGGCCCGACCCAGCGCACGGTGGACTCCATGCGCACGCCGGCGATGCGGCAGCTCACCATCAGGTTGACGGCCAGCGGCGGCGTGAACTGGCCCAGCGCCACCTTGAGCGTCAGGATGACGCCGAACCACACCGGGTCCCATTGGTAGTGCTGCATGATGGGCAGCAAGAGCGGCACGAAGATCAAAAAGATGGAGATGCCGTCGAGGAACATGCCCACGGTGATCAAGAGCAGGATCAAGAGCGCCAGCACGCCGTATTCGCCCAGGCCCGAGTTCACGATGGCCTTGGCCACCGGGTCGATCACGCCCAGCGTGGACAGGGAGAACGCGAAGATGCCCGCCAGCGACACCACGATGAGGATCACGGCCGACAGTTCGCCCGCCTCGCGCAGGATGGGGAACAGGTCGCGCACGGCAATGGTGCGGTGGATGACCATGCCGACAAACAGGCCGTAGAACACGGCCACCACGGCGGCCTCGGTGGGCGTGAACCAGCCCGCGCGCATGCCGCCCAGAATAAGTACCGGCGCGGCCAGGCCCCACGAGGCCTCGCGCAGGCTCTGCCAGAAAGGCGGGCGGGGCATGTCGGCCTCCAGCTGGCCCATGCGGTGGCGGCGTGCCATCCACACCGCCGGCACGACCAGCGCAATGCCCGCCAGCACGCCGGGCACCATGCCGGCGGCAAACAGCGCCGGCACCGATGCGCCCGGCACCAGCACCGAATAGACGATGAAGGCCACCGAAGGCGGGATCAGGATGTCGGTGGCTGCGGCTGCACCCACCACGCTGGCCGAGAAGCTGCCGGGGTAGCCCGCGCGCGACATGGCGGCGATCATCACGCCGCCCACGGCGGCTGCGTTGGCCGGGCCCGAGCCCGAAATGCCGCCCAGAAACATCGCCACGGTGATGGCCACCAGCGGCAGCATCCCCGGGCCGCGCCCGACCATCGCCACGGCAAAGTTGACCAGGCGCAGCGCCACGCCCGAGCGGTCGAAGATCGAACCCACCAGCACGAACATGGGGATGGCCAGCAGCGGGTATTTGCCCAGGCCGGCGTAAAAGTTTTGCGGCACGGCCAGCAGTCCGAACCACTGGCTGTCGGCATTGGCCAGTGCGATGGCGGCGGCCCCCGCCAGGCCCAGGGCCGCACCGATGGGCACGCCCACGAACATCAGAACCAGAAAGGCAGCGAAGAGCAGGGTGGCGATCATGGCTGGCGCTCCCCGTTGTCTTCGGCGTCGTTGCCGAGGAACTCCACGTCGGGCTGGCGCGTGCGGCGGATCAAGAGGCCAACGGCGCGCCAGGTGATGAGCAGCGACAGCACCGGCAGCCAGACTGAATACCACCACTGCGGCACGCCGATGCCTGGGGAAGTTTCTTCAAACCGGTAGTCGTCCCAGACCACGCGCACGCTGAGCACCGCAAGAGCCGCGAACAGCACGGCCACCAGCAGCGCGCCCAGCTGCGCCAGGCGCCTGCGCCGCGCGGCCGTGCCGCTTTCGGCAAAGAACTCGATGCGGATGTGCCGGTCACGCGCCACGGCCGCCGAGCCGGCCACCAGCGCCAGCACGATCATCAGAAAGACAGAAATTTCTTCGGTCCAGGCAAAGGACGAGTTGGTGAAATAGCGCACCAGCACGTTGGCAAAGGTGATGAGGGCCAGCAGCGCCATGACGATGACGGTAAGCCAGTCTTCGATGCGCAGCGAGCGCGGTTCGCTGGATTCGGCGTGGATGGGGGCGGCATCGCTGGTCGTCCCCGGGGTGGGTTGGTTGGACATGAAGGCGCAGGGCAGGTGAGTCAAACGTGCATCAGATGTGAGTCAGGGGAGCAAGAGCGGTCACTGAACCTGCTGGTGTTGTGCACCGGCGGCCTGGACGATGGCGGGCGCTTGGGGCGCACAAGGCCACATTTTGCTATCAAACTGCTATCAAGTCCGTCAGCAACCGGCCGGGCGGCTGCAGGGCGGGCAGCCCGATAATGCGCGCCATGGAAACCAAATGGCTTGAAGACTTTGTCAGTCTGGCAGAAACGCGCAGCTTCAGCCGATCGGCCCAGTTGCGCCATGTGACGCAGCCCGCGTTTTCGCGCCGCATTCAGGCGCTGGAGGCTTGGGCGGGCACCGATCTGGTGGATCGCAGCTCCTACCCCACGCGGCTGACGGCCGCGGGCAACACGCTGTACGACCAGGCGCTGGAGGTGCTGCAGGCGTTGCAAAACACCCGCGCCATGCTGCGCGCGCATACCAGCGCGGGCACCGACATGCTCGAATTTGCCGTGCCGCATACGCTGGCGTTTACCTTCTTTCCGGCCTGGGTGTCGGCGCTGCGCGAGGATTTCGGGCCGCTCAAGAGCCGCCTGATCGCGCTGAACGTGCACGACGCCGTGATGCGCCTGGTGGAGGGCGGCTGCGACCTGCTGATCTCCTACCACCACCCCTCGCAGCCCCTGCAGCTGGACCCTGACCGTTACGAGATGGTGACGCTGGGGCAGGAACTGCTGGCCCCTTACGTCAAGCCGGGGCCGGACGGTCAGCCGCTGTATTGCCTGCCCGGGCGCGCGGGCGAGCCGTTGCCCTACCTGGGCTATGCACCGGGTGCCTACCTGGGGCGGGTGACGGAGCTGATCCTCAAGCAGGCGGGCACGGCCATTCACCTGGATCGCGTGTACGAGACCGACATGGCCGAGGGCTTGAAGGCCATGGCGTTGCAGGGGCATGGCTTGGCTTTTCTGCCTCACAGCGCGGTCAAGAAAGAGCTGCGCGCGCGCAAGCTGGTGAGCGCGGCGCCGCCCGACGGCGAAGCCCTGCAGATGATGATGGAGGTGCGGGCCTACCGCGAAAAGCCCTCGCGCAAGGAGCCGGCCAAGAGCCTTGCGCAATCGCTGTGGGCCTATCTGCAGGCCCAGGGAGGGCAAAATCCCATCTGACGCAAATGCGACCGGCTCTGTAATTGCCGTGTTTTGCAAAACCCGTACCAGGTGCCAAACTGTCACAGCCTGGCGCGAAGATTGCTCACACTAAATCACACGAAGGAGGGGTATCCAATGAGATTCATGCATCAGTGGAAGGTATTGGCCGTGATGATGCTGTGCTGCACCACAGGTGTGCAGGCAGCGGGCGTGCTGGAGCGGGTACGCAGCGGCGGGGCGCTGGTGATTGCGCACCGCGAATCGTCAGTGCCGTTTTCGTATGTTGACGGCGGCAAGCCAGTGGGCTATGCCGTGGATCTATGCCTGCGCCTGGCCGATCTGGTGCGCGAGAAGACGGGTGCCAAGGACATGCCAGTGAAGTGGCTGCAGGTCACCTCGGCCGACCGTCTTGAAGCGATCAAGAGCGGCAAGGCCGATCTGGAGTGCGGCTCCACCACCAACAATGCCGAACGGCGCAAGGATGTGGCATTCACTGTGCCGCACTTCATTACCGGCGCGCGGTTGCTGGTGGCTGCCACCAGTGCCGTGACCGGTCTGGAGGACATGCAGGGCAAGAGGCTGGTGTCCACCAAAGGCTCCACGCCGCTCAAGGCCGCCGAACGCGCCCGTCGCGAGCGGTACACGCAAATTCAGATTCTGGAGGCGCCCGATCACGAGGCAGCGGTGATCATGGTGGAGAAGGGCCAGGCCGACGCCTTTCTGATGGATGACGTGCTGCTGTATGCCCTGGCGAGCAAACGACCTGACCCCCAGGCGTTCAAGGTGGTGGGCCGCTTCGTGACGACCGAGCCGCTGGCCATCATGCTGCCCAAGGACGACCCTGAGTTCAAGGCGCTGGTGGACCAGGAGATGCGCCGACTGGTATTGAGCGGCGAAATCCACGCGATTTACGACAAGTGGTTCATGCGTCCGATTCCGCCCAACAACCGCGCCTTGAATCTGCCAGAAAGCTATTTGCTGCGGGACTTCTGGAAATACCCTACGGATCGCGTCCCTTTCTGAGCCACTTGGCACGCACAATAGCGCTTACTTCCGTATTCCCTGACGGATCACGCCTGGAAAGAGTCGGGCCGGCGGCAGCGGTGCTGCTGCAGACCCCATTTATTCATTCGTTTTGTTCTTACTTTTCACCCGCAAGGAGATCTCAGATGAAAAAGCATTTGCTCGCCACCACCCTCGCCGTTCTGGCCGCTGGCAGCGCCTTTGCGCAGGCCAGCGACACACTTGCCAAGATCAAGTCCTCTGGCGCCGTCACGCTGGGCGTGCGTGAGTCTTCGGGCCTTGGCTACACGCTGGGCAACGGCAAGTACGTGGGCTTTCACACCGAGATGGGTGAGCGCATCCTGGCCGACATCCGCAAGGATCTGGGCCTGTCCAAGATGGAAGTCAAGTACCAGCCCATCACCTCGCAGAACCGCATTCCGCTGATCCAGAACGGTACGGTGGACATCGAGTGCGGCTCCACCACCAACAACATGGCCCGTCAAAAAGACGTGGCCTTCGCCGTCACCACTTACGTGGAAGAAGTGCGTATTGCCGTGAACGCCAAGTCGGGCATCACCGGCATCAAGGACCTGAATGGCAAGACCATCGTCACGACCACGGGCACCACATCGGTGCAGACGCTGCGCAAGAACAAGCGCGCCGACGGCCTGACCTTCAAGGAAGTCATGGGCAAGGATCACGCCGACAGCTTCCTGCTGCTGGAGACCGGCCGTGCCGACGCCTTCATCATGGACGGCTCCATCCTGGCGGCCAACATTTCCAAGTCCAAAAACCCCGCGGACTTCAAGATCGTGGGCGAAGTGCTGTCGGTCGAGCCCATTGCCTGCATGCTGCGCAAGGACGATCCCGCCTTCAAGAAGGCCGTGGACGACTCCATCAAGCGCCAGATCGCCGACGGCAGCCTGGCCAAGCTGTATGACAAGTGGTTCATGCAACCTGTTCCGCCGGCTAACGTGAAGATTGGCCTGCCGCTGTCCGAAGCCACCAAGGAAGCCTGGGCCCACCCCAACGACAAGCCCTTGGAGGCCTACGAGGTCAAGTAAGCTGCAAACCTGGCACGGCCCCTTCTGCCTTGAGGCCGGAAGGGGCTTTTTTGTTATGTGTGCCGATGCGCCTGCCTGAATGCGGCGGCTATGTGGACACAAGAATCGAAAGGGTGATCCTATGAATTGGGAATGGCAGGTGTTCTGCCAGGACACCATTACCCAGGAGGTGGGCCAGAGCTGTTTCGGCAAAAACGGCGACGTCACCTACCTGGACTGGATGCTGTCGGCCTGGGGCTGGACGGTGTCCGTCTCGCTGCTGTCGCTGATCGTGGCGCTGGTGGTGGGCTCGCTGGTTGGCACCTTGCGCACGCTGGAGGGGCGGCCCTGGACGGTGCGCCTGTGCACGGCCTGGGTCGAGCTGTTTCGCAATATTCCGCTGCTGGTACACATCTTCGTGTGGTACCACGTCGTGCCGGCCATCTTCCCGGCCATGAAGTCGCTGCCGAGCATCGTGCTGGTGGTGTTTGCGCTGGGCTTTTTCACGTCGGCGCGCATTGCCGAACAGGTACGCTCGGGCATTCAGGCGTTGCCCCGCGGCCAGCGCTACGCGGGCATGGCGCTGGGGTTCACCACTTTCCAGTACTACCGCTACGTGCTGCTGCCCATGGCGTTTCGCATCATCATCCCGCCGCTGACCAGCGAGACCATGAACGTGTTCAAGAACTCGTCGGTGGCCTTTGCCGTGTCGGTGACCGAGCTGACCATGTTCGCCATGCAGGCGCAGGAAGAAACATCGCGCGGCATCGAGGTTTATCTGGCCGTCACGGGGCTGTACGTCATTTCGGCGTTTGCCATCAACCGCATCATGGCCTTCATCGAAAAACGCATGCGCGTGCCGGGCCTGATTGCCGCAGGCGGAGGGGGGCACTGACATGAATTTGAATATCGACTGGTCCTTCTTCACCTGGGAGCTGTTTTCCAACTTCGTCCTCAAGGGGCTGTATTTCAGCCTCATGCTCACGGCGATTGCCACCTTGGGCGGCATCGTGCTGGGCACGGTGCTGGCGCTGATGCGTCTGTCGGGCCGCAAATGGCTGGTGGTGCCTGCCACCATCTACGTCAACGGCATGCGCAGCATTCCCCTGGTGATGGTGATCTTGTGGTTCTTCCTGCTGGTGCCGCTGATCATCGGACGCCCCATCGGTGCAGAGGTGTCGGCCATGGTCACCTTCATCGCTTTCGAGGCGGCGTATTTTTCCGAGATCGTGCGCGCAGGCATCCAGTCCATCCCGCGAGGCCAGGTGTTTGCGGGCCAGGCGCTGGGCATGACCTACGGCCAGAACATGCGCCTGGTGATCTTGCCGCAGGCCTTTCGCAACATGCTGCCGGTGTTGCTGACGCAGACCATCATCCTGTTTCAGGACACATCGCTGGTTTATGCCATTGGCGCTTACGACATGCTCAAGGGCTTTGAAATCGCGGGCAAGAACTTCGGCCGCCCCATCGAAGCCTATCTGGCCGCGGCTCTGGTCTATTTCATCATCTGCTACGCGCTGTCCTGGGCTGTGAAGCGCTTGCACAAGAAGATCGCCATCATCCGCTGATGCGACTCGTATAGGAATTGCCATGATTGAACTCAAGAACGTTTCCAAGTGGTACGGCAGCTTTCAGGTACTCAACGACTGCTCCACCCAGATCAAGAAAGGCGAGGTGGTCGTGGTCTGCGGCCCCTCAGGCTCGGGCAAATCCACTTTGATCAAGACCATCAACGCCCTGGAACCCATTCAGAAGGGCGAGATTTATGTGGATGGCGTGCCCGTGCATGACCTCAAGACCAACCTGCCCAGGCTGCGCAGCCGCGTGGGCATGGTGTTTCAGCACTTCGAGCTGTTTCCGCACCTGTCGGTGACTGACAACCTCACCATCGCGCAGATCAAGGTGCTGGGCCGCAGCCCCGATGACGCCAAAAAGCGCGGCCTGAAGATGCTCGACCGCGTGGGCCTGATGGCGCACAAGGACAAGTTTCCCGGGCAGCTGTCGGGTGGTCAGCAGCAGCGCGTGGCCATTGCCCGTGCCCTGAGCATGGATCCCATCGTCATGCTGTTTGACGAACCCACCAGCGCGCTAGACCCCGAGATGGTGGGCGAGGTGCTGGACGTGATGGTTGGCCTGGCCAACGAGGGCATGACCATGATGTGCGTGACCCACGAAATGGGCTTTGCCCGCAAAGTGGGCCACCGCGTGATCTTCATGGACGTGGGCGGCAAGATGCTGGAGGACTGTCCCAAGGAAGAATTCTTCGGCAATCCCGAAGCCCGCCAGCCGCGCACCAAGGACTTTCTCAACAAAATCCTGCAGCACTGATTACCGCGATGTGCGGGCATCCACGAGGGCGCGGGCCAGCTGTGCAAACCCCGCGCCGCGCGCGCCCGGTGTCACGTAGCGCGGCAGATGTTGCAACTGCGGCAAAAAGCGCGCCACATTGGCCACGCCCACGCTGTGCTCAAAGTGCTCGAACATCACTTGGTCATTGAGCGAATCGCCCACAAACACCCAGCGATCCAGCTCATCGTCGAGCGCGCGGCCGAGCAGCTTGCGCACGATCCAGCGTGCGCCCACCAGCTTGTTGTGCGCGCCAAACCAGCCGTTCACATGAATGCTGCTGACGGTGGCCGTCATGCCTGCGCTGCGCATGATCTGCAGCGTTTGCGCAATGCCTTCAGGCGGCAGCTGAGTGAACTCGCTGTGGTCGATGGCGATGTCGGTCTCGCGCCCGGCCGAGTCGCGCGCCAGCAGGGCGCCGGGCACCTCGCGCAGGATTTGCTGCGCCACCTGCTGCATGCGCACCAAGTTGGCAGCGCGCGTGGCGGCGTCCTGCAAATACCATTTTGATAGCTGCCAGCGCTTGTCAGAGCTGGGCTCAAGGCCGTTTTGACTTGCATCTTGCGCTGTGCGCAGCAGGGCCACGGCACCCGTCTCGGCCACGATGGCATCCACCGGCCAGGTGGCTGCAAAGGGCTCGCTCCAGCCCGCCGGCCGCCCGGTGATGGCGATGACGCGCAGGCCCGCGGCGCGCAGTGCGGACAGGGCATCGAGGGCGTCGGGCGTGATGGCGCCCTCGGTGGTCAGGGTGTCGTCGATGTCGGTCAGCACGCCGGCAATGCGCGCGCGCGCCGCGGCGGGCCACAGGGCCAGGGGCTGCATGCCGGCGGTGGTCATCGGCGGCTCATCAGCTGCTTTGCAGCGCCAGTCCCGCATGCTCGCGCAGCGGGTGGAAGTGGATCTTGGGAAAACGCTCCTGCGCCAGCCGCACGTCGTACGGGCTGGTGCACAGGTAGGCCAGGGTGTCGGCCGCGTCGCGCGCCATGCGTAGGGGGTAGGCGTTCTCGAACTCGCGCAGCTCGGCCGGCGTGTCGGCGGTGATCCAGCGCGCGCCGGTGTACTGGCAGGCTTCCAGGCGCACGTCGCAGTCGTACTCGGTGTTCAGGCGGTGCTGCACCACTTCAAACTGCAGCTGGCCCACGGCGCCCAGCAGCATGTTGCCGCCCGCCTCGGGCTTGAAGACCTGGATGGCGCCTTCTTCGCCCAGCTGCATCAGGCCCTGTTGCAGCTGCTTGGTGCGCAGCGGGTTGCGCAGCACCACGGTCATGAACATCTCGGGCGCGAAGAAGGGCAGGCCGGTGAACTGCAGGTTGGCGCCGTCGGTGATGGTGTCGCCCAGCTGCACGCCACCGTGCGTGGTGAAGCCGATGATGTCGCCCGCGTAGGCTTCTTCGACAGCCTCGCGGCGCTGGCTCATGAAGGTGACCACGCTGGTGGGGCGCAGCTCTTTGCCCGTGCGCTGCACCTTGAGCTTCATGCCCGGGGTGTATTTGCCGCTGGCCACGCGCACGAAGGCAATGCGGTCGCGGTGGTTGGCATCCATGTTGGCCTGCACCTTGAAGACCACGCCCGAGAAGCCCTCGTCCTCGGGCAGCACGGTTTTTTCGACGGGCTGCTTGTTGACGATGAGCGAGCTCTTGCGCGGGCCGGGCGGCGGCGACATGTCCACCACCGCGTCCAGCACTTCCATCACGCCGAAGTTGTTCACGCCCGAGCCGAAGAACACGGGCGTGAGCTTGCCGGCCAAAAACTGCTCGTGGCTCCATTCGGCCGACGCACCCTGCGCCAGCTCCATGCTCTCCAGCGCATCGTCAAACGCCTGCCCGAAGCGCGCGCGCAGGCGATCTGCTTCGGCCAGGGGAATCACCTCGAAGTCCTGCGGGCGCTTTTCGCTGCCGGGGGCGAACACCGTCATGGTCTGCGTGCGCAGGTTGATGATGCCGCCGAACGACTTGCCCTGGCCCACCGGCCAGGTGATGGGGCAGCAGGGCATGCCCAGCTCGCGCTCCACCTCGTCCAGGATGTCCAGCGGGTCGCGCACCTCGCGGTCCATCTTGTTGACGAAGGTGATGATGGGCGTGTCGCGCTGTCGGCACACTTCGATCAGGCGGCGCGTCTGCGCCTCCACGCCGTTGGCCGCGTCGATCACCATCAGCGCCGAATCGACGGCGGTGAGCACGCGGTAGGTGTCTTCCGAGAAGTCCTTGTGGCCGGGCGTGTCCAGCAGGTTGATGACGTGGTCGCGGTAGCTCATCTGCATCACGCTGGAGGCCACCGAGATGCCGCGCTGCTTTTCGATCTCCATCCAGTCGCTGGTGGCGTGTCGGCTGGCTTTGCGGCCCTTGACGGCACCCGCGATCTGGATCGCGCCCGAGAACAGCAGCAGCTTTTCGGTCAGCGTGGTCTTGCCCGCGTCGGGGTGGGAGATGATGGCAAAGGTCCGGCGGCGCCGGGTTTCGGTCTGGAAGGTCACGGGATTTGGAAGGGCGGGGTCAACACGCCGCGCGGCGCACGCGGCCGGCGGGCAGCCGCTGATTGTCGCTCAGGAGCGGGAAGGGCCGCATTCAGTGCGAATCGGACTGGCGCAATGAAAGCCCGCCGTGGACCATGCCGGGGCACCCAGTGCTGCGCCGTGTCGCGCCACGCTGCGCCACGCGCAGCCTCAGCCAGACCTCGCGCACCGCCAGGGCGCAGCCCCAGATGAACAGCCCGCAGAAGATCACGTCACTGGCAAAGTGACCCCCCTGGACGATACGGCCCATGCCGAAGGTGCCGCCCAGAACCCAGCCCGCCAGCAGCCAGCGCCGCCGCAGGGCAGGCGCGCCGGTCAGACCCAGTGCAAGCAGGCAAAAGCCCGTGGCGGCATGGCCGCTGACGAACGAGCAGTTGCTGCGGCACAGGGCCGAGGGTTGCAGCGCCGGCTGAAAGGGCTTGGCGCCCCCGAAATGCGTGGTAGCGGTGGGCCGCGGACGGCCCCAGTGTTCCTTGAGCCCCACGTTGACCAGCAGCACCCCGCCCAGCAGCGCGACCAGCAGCATCGCCTTGCCGCGACGGCGCCAGCGCGGGGTAAGCCACTGCGGGCGCCAGTACGCAATCGTGACGAGCAGCGCGCTCGTGGCGAGCACTAGTCGTCCGAGCCAGGGCACGGCCCGGTAGAGTGCATCCACCCCCAGCCAGTTTTTCATCGCAAAAGGCGGGTCAATGGTTGGCGTGTAGAACTGCGCGCTGATGACCAAGTCCAACTCGGGCCAGAGGCTGAATGTGCACACTGCCGCCAGCATGGCCAAGGCCCAGAGAGACCACTCGGCGTTACGGGCGCGCAGTCTCGCAGGCATGGACATCATGGCGTTGCCTCCCACAACTGCAGTTCGCGTGTCTGCCCCGGGCCGATGTCGATGCGCGCCGACGCCAGCACCTGGCAGCGCGTGAACCGGGCGCAGACTTCCGCTGCCGGTGCTTCCCGGCCCAGCAGCAGGATGCCGCGCCGCTGCGCCGCGCTGCCGGGGGCGGGCATATGTGCCGTCATTTCGTAGTGGTGGCGCGGCGGGTGCGACGTGGGCAGGGCGGTCCAGTTCAGATCAAGGTTGCGCCAGGCGTAGGCGCCATGCGCGATGACGGTGCGGTCGGCGCCGATGACCGTGGCGCCGGGCCGGGCCGCCGCCTCGGCGCGCAGCGCTTCAAAGGCCGCATCCCATCCCCGCATGCGGCTCCAGACGTCGGCGTTGCGCCCCAGCGGATGGCCCAGACCGCGCGCAGCGTCCGGTGCCAGCACCACAGCCGTGGCCAGGATCAGCCCCGTCACGCCAGCGGCCCAGGCAGCTTTGACCGGCCAGCGCGCGCCCTGGGCGCGCTGCATCGCCAGCCACAGCGCAAGCCATAGCACCAGGCCGGCCATGGCGGGCGCCGTCCAGTTGATCTGGGCGCGTGCGTGCCAGGCCTGCGCAGCGCCCACGCACAGCAGCGGCAGCGCGCAGTACCAGGCAAAGCGCAGGGCCTCGCCTTGCTGCGGCTGCACGCCGGTGCTGGCACGCAACCAGCGCGCGGCGCTCCACAGCAGCACCAGTCCCAGCAGCGGGCCCAGCATCATCCACTGGCCGCCGATGAATTCCGCCAGCGAGGCCCAGGCTGGCGCCGAGCGTGCCCCCAGGGTGATGTCTGCAGTGTGCTGCAGCGTTGGCCAGCCGTGCGCATGGTTCCACCAGAGATTGGGTGACACGACCAGCGCCGAAATGGCTGCGGCCAGGGTTGCGCCGCGAAGGTCGCGGGTGGCGGTGGCCCGGCCGCGCCGGACCCACAGCAGCAAAGGCACCGATACCGCCAGCACCACCATGGTGTATTTGAAAAGAGCCCCGGCGCCCAGTGCCAGGCCAAACAGCAGCCATGCGCGCAGGGCGTCAGCCTGGTGTATGGAGTGCAAGGCGCGCCATAGCGCCCACATGGCCAGCGCCCAGGCCAGCAGCAGCGGCGCATCGGTCGTGGCCGCCAGGCCCAGCATTCCGGCCAGGGGGGTGGTGATGAACAGCAGCGCGGCCAGCCGGCCTGCCCACGCCGGGGCGTGGGGCTGCGGCAGCGCCGACGCGGCCATCTCGCGGGCCAGTTGGCCAAGCACCCAGGCCGTGGCGGGGTAGCAGGCCATGGCCAGCGCCTTCACGCCGACAAGTCCGTCGCCCAGGAGGGCGGTGGACAGGGCGATGAGCAGGGCGATGCCCGGCGGCTTGGAGTAGTAGCCCCATTCAAGTTGGCGCGACCAGTGCCAGTACTGGGCTTCATCTACGTGCAGCCCGACGCCCGCCTGCCCCAGGACGTGCACCAGAGCCAGGCGCACGGCGTACAGGGTCACCAGACAGAGCAGCAGTTGCCAGTCACAGCCAATACGGTGTGCCCGTGTCAAGGCGAAGAAGGGCATGGAAGAGAGTGGCGCTGGCTTCACGTCAAAGGGTTTCTCTTTTCGAGTGCAGGGCTGGACTGCGGGGCGCTGGTTCGCAGAATTCGTAAAAGTGCATGGCGGTGCCGACCAAAGCTGGGCCTGATTGAATCGCGCAGGCATGTCAGTTCAGTGACCCCGGATTGCCTCTTTGTCCGAGCCAGTCGGCTAAAATGGCGGCTTCCGAGGAGCGTTGCAGCGTCCCCCAGCAAGGCGGGGCGCGAGGCTCGGAAGTTACCCCCCCACAGCAACGACGCTCACCCACGCCTTGCGGTGCGGTGAGTTGCATCCCCCGACAGGCGCGGTTTTTTCAGACTTTCATGAAGGAAACCACCATGAGCGCTGTCCTCAAGCACACCCCCGAATCCGCGATTGCCGACATCTCCCTGGCCGCCTGGGGCCGCAAGGAAATCAAGATTGCCGAGACCGAGATGCCCGGCCTGATGGCGATCCGCGACGAGTTTGCCGCCGCCCAACCTTTGAGGGGCGCGCGCATCACCGGCTCGCTGCACATGACCATTCAGACGGCCGTGCTGATCGAGACGCTGCAGGCCCTGGGCGCGCAGGTGCGCTGGGCGTCGTGCAACATCTTCTCCACGCAAGACCACGCTGCCGCCGCGATCGCCGCCACCGGCACGCCGGTGTTTGCCATCAAGGGCGAGTCGCTGCAGGACTACTGGGACTACACCCACCGCATCTTCGACTTCGGCCCCAAGGGCAGTGAAGGCGAAGGCCCCAACATGATCCTGGATGACGGCGGCGACGCCACGCTGCTGATGCACCTGGGCCAGCGCGCCGAGAAAGACGCATCCGTGCTGGCCAACCCCGGCAGCGAGGAAGAGCGCGTGCTGTTTGCCGCCATCCGCGCCAGGCTGGCGCAAGACCCCACCTGGTACAGCCGCAAGAGCGCCGAGATCATCGGCGTGACCGAAGAAACGACGACGGGCGTGCACCGCCTCAACGAGATGAGCGCCCGCGGCGAGCTGCTGTTTCGCGCCATCAACGTGAACGACTCGGTCACCAAGAGCAAGTTTGACAACCTGTACGGCTGCCGCGAATCGCTGGTGGACGGCATCAAGCGCGCCACCGACGTGATGATTGCCGGCAAGGTGGCCGTGGTGGCGGGCTACGGCGACGTGGGCAAGGGCAGCGCCCAGGCGCTGCGCGCGCTGAGCGCCCAGGTGTGGGTGACCGAGATCGACCCCATCAACGCCCTGCAGGCCGCGATGGAGGGCTTCAAGGTGGTGACCATGGAATACGCCGCCGACAAGGCCGACATCTTCGTCACCGCCACTGGCAACAAGCACGTCATCACCCACGACCACATGGCGGCCATGAAAGATCAGGCCATCGTCTGCAACATCGGCCACTTTGACAACGAGATCGACATCGCCTCGGTTGAAAAATACCAGTGGGAAGAGATCAAGCCCCAGGTGGACCACATCATCTTCCCTGACGGCAAAAAGATCATCATGCTGGCCAAGGGCCGCCTGGTGAACCTGGGCTGCGCCACCGGCCACCCCAGCTTTGTGATGAGCAGCAGCTTTGCCAACCAGACGATTGCGCAGATCGAGCTGTTCTGCCATTCCGACCGCTACCAGGCCGGCAAGGTCTATGTGCTGCCCAAGCACCTGGACGAGAAGGTGGCGCGCCTGCACCTCAAGAAAGTGGGGGCCATGCTCACCACCCTGAGCGACGAGCAGGCCGCCTACATCGGCGTGGACAAGAACGGCCCTTACAAGCCCGATACCTACCGCTATTGATGCATCAGATTTGATAGCTGCTGACGCTTGTCCCGTAAGGGCTTGAGGCTGATTTGCTTTGACGATGTGCCCGCCCCGCACGCTTGTTGCGGTGGTGGTGTCGCTCCCTATCCCCTTGGAAGGGGGTGAGGGCTGCCGGACAGAGCCATATCCTGTCGTCATTCAAGACCAAATTGGCATCCAGCCCATGCACAGCAAGCGCAGGCAGCTATTGTTTTTGATGTTCTGGTTTTCAAGGCAGTCATTCCAAGGAGCAGCGCCATGCGCGCAGACGTGTTTTTGGTGGAGCGTGGCCATGCCAGCACCCGCTCGCAGGCCCAGCGGCTGATTGCCGCGGGCGTGCAGTGGCGGCTGTCGCCGCTGACACCGTGGCAAAAGGTGGCCAAGAATGGCGACGACATTCCTGATGTTGCCGAAGTGCAGTTGCTGGACGCGGCCGAGGCCAGGTACCTCTCGCGCGGCGGCCTCAAGCTGGAGGGCGCGCTGGTCGCCGCGGGCGTGGACCCGGCCGGCCTGCGCTGCCTGGACGTGGGCCAGAGCACCGGCGGATTCACCGACTGCCTGCTGCAGCGCGGCGCGGCGCAGGTGATTGGCGTGGACGTGGGCCACGGCCAGCTGCACGAGCGCCTGCGCCACGACGCGCGCGTGGTCTGCGTGGAGGGTGTGAATGCCCGCGCCCTGACGCCCGATGTGCTGCGCCAGGCTTGCGACCTTGCACTGTCCGAAGTCATCGAGGACGAAGAAGACAACGAGACCCAGCCCCAGGCGCCCTATGCCTGGATGCGCAACGGCGGTCTGGTGGACGACGAGTACGACGACAGCGGCGACGCCAAGGAACACGAGATCGAGCACTTCAAGGCCGAGCGCGCCGCCAAGGCCAAAGCTCGCGCCGAGGGCGCGCTGCCGGTGCAGCGCCGCCGCCGCGCCGGCACCGAGGGTGTGGACATCACACCGGCGTTTGATCTGGTCACGGGTGACCTGTCTTTCATCTCGCTCACGCTGGTGCTGCCCGCGCTGGTGCCGCTGCTCAAAGACCAGGGCCAGCTGCTGATGCTGGTCAAGCCCCAGTTCGAGCTGCAGCCCGGCCAGGTGGGCAAGGGCGGCATCGTGCGCGATGTGCAGCTGTACGCCCAGGTGGAGCAGCGCATCCGCGAATGCTGCGACGGTCTGGGGCTGCAGGTGCTGGCCTGGCTGGACAGCCCCATCGAGGGCGGCGACGGCAACCGCGAATTTTTCATCCATGCAAGGAGGAAGGCATGAGCCTTTCCATGGCCTTACCGGTCAGTTTTGAATTCTTCCCGCCCAAGACCCCCGAGGGCGCGGACAAGCTGCGCGCCGTGCGCCAGCAGCTGTATGTGCGCCGGCCGCAGTTTTGCTCGGTCACCTACGGCGCGGGCGGCTCCACGCAGGCGGGCACCTTCAACACCGTGCGCGAAATTCTGGCCGAGGGCGTGAGCGCGGCGTCGCATTTTTCGTGCATCGGCGCCACACGCGCCAGCGTGCGCGAGCAGCTCGCCGAGCTCAAGGCCATGGGCGTGACGCGCCTGGTGGCGCTGCGCGGCGACCTGCCCAGCGGCTACGGGCTGGGTGGCGAGTTCCAGTACGCCAGCGATCTGGTGGCCTTTATCCGCACCGAGACGGGGCGCGATTTCCATATCGAAGTGGCGGCCTACCCCGAAGTCCACCCCCAGGCCAAGTCGCCCGAGGCGGATCTGCAGGCCTTCGCCACCAAGGTGCGCGCGGGCGCCGACAGCGCCATCACGCAGTATTTCTTCAACAGCGACGCGTACTTTCGCTTCGTTGATGACGCGCACAAGCTGGGCGCCGACGTGCCGGTGGTGCCGGGCATCATGCCGATCACGGGCGCGTCGCAGCTGCTGCGCTTTTCCGACGCCTGCGGCGCCGAGGTGCCGCGCTGGATCCGGCTGCGGCTGCAGGCCTTTGGCGATGACGCGGCGTCCATCCGCGCCTTCGGCCTGGACGTGGTGACCGACCTGTGCGACCAGCTGCGCAACGCAGGCGTGCCGGGGCTGCACTTCTACACCATGAACCAGAGCGCGGTCACGCTGGAAATTTGCGAGCGCCTCGGGCTGTAGCGCCCGCAGCGCCCGCCGCCGCCCCGCGCCCGGCAGGGGCTGGGCGCGGGGCGGCGGCGGGGCGTTACAGTGCGCGGCATGTCCCGCCTGTCCCACTTTTTATCGCGCTGTCTGTCCGCGCGTGTGCTGCCTGCAGCGGGCGGCGCTGCGCTTGTGGCGGCAGCCCTCGCGGGCTGCGCTGCACCGCAGCCTCTTGCGGAGACTGCGCCTGCGCCGCCCACCGCTGCTGCATCGCCACAGGCTGCGGCGCCAACGCCCTCACTGGCACGCCCCCGGCTGATCGAGCAGGAAGGCCGTGCCACGCCCGCGCTGCGGCTCAAGCCCGGGCGCGCGCCGGGCGAGGGCCCGGGCGAGCCCGCCTTGCGCCTGCTGGAGCCGGAGCCGCCGGTGCTGCTGGCCAGCGGCGTGGCGTCCTGGTATGCCGACAGCCTGCACGGGCGGCGCACCGCCAACGGCGAGCGCTATGACCGTGATGAATTCACCGCCGCGCACCGCAGCCTGCCTTTTGGCGCGCGCCTGTGTGTGCGCAGCCTGGTCAATGGCCGCACGGTCATCGTGCGCGTGAACGACCGCGGGCCGTTCACGCCCGGGCGCATCATCGACCTGAGCCGCGCTGCCGCCGAAGAGCTGGGCATGGTGGGGCTGGGCATCAAGCCGGTGGAGCTGTGGCAGCTGGGCGCCGACGAGGAGTCCTGCCCCGATAGCCTGGAGCAACCCATCGAGGGCGCCCGCCTGGGGCTGGATGCGCGCAATGCCGAACAGGCCCTGCAGCAACCCGCGCCGCGCAAGGCTGCCAGCACACGCAAGCCGCAGGGCAAGCCGCAGCGCAAACGCCGGTGACGGCGGGCCGACTGGCGGCAGTCGGGTTCAGCCCCCGCCAGACTCCAGCGCATGGGCGGCATGCCGGTCCTGGGCCAGCAGCTCGGCCATCTGCGGCAGGGCCTCGCGCAGCGCGGCCTGCAGCGTGAAGGGCGGGTTGATCAAAAACATGCCGCTGGCCGGCAGGCCGGGCCGTTTGCCGGGCTCGCCGTCGGTCGATGGCCCCACTTTGCTGGACTTGACCGTCAGCGTGGCGTGCAGCCAGGGCTTGCCGGCCTTGACGGCCAGGGTCTTGAGGCGGCGCGGCAGGTCATGCGCCTCGGGGCGCGGAATGATCGGATACCACACGGCATACACGCCCGTGGCAAAGCGCTTGAGCGCGTCCTGCACCATGTCCTGCACGCGTCCGTAGTCGCTCTTGAGTTCATAGCTGGGGTCGCACAGCAAGAGTGCGCGGCGGGCCGGCGGGGGCAAAAACTTTTTCACGCCCTCAAAGCCGTCTTCCTGCAGCACCGCCACCTGGCGCCCGGCGTCCAGTTGCGCCACGTTGCCCGCCAGCGAGCGCGCGTCGGTGGGATGCAGCTCGAACAGCTTGAGCTTGTCTTGCTCGCGCAGCAGCCGATGGATGATGAAGGGCGAGCCGGGATAGACGCGCGTGGCGTCGCCCTGGTTGAAGGCGCGCACCATGTCCACATAGGCCTGCAGCGCAGGCGCCAGGGCGGGCGGGGTGGCGGGCGGCACCAGGCGCTGGATGCCGTCGGCAGACTCCGCGCTGGTGCTGGCGTAGTCCCCGTCCAGCCGGTACAGGCCTGCGCCGGCATGGGTGTCCAGCACGGTCAGGGCCGCGTCTTTCTGTAGAAGGTGTTGCAGGGTGGCAATCAGCACCGTGTGCTTGAGCACGTCGGCGTGGTTGCCTGCATGGAAGGCGTGGCGATAGCTGAACATGTGCGCATGGTAGCGGCCTGGCGGCCCGTGCAGCGGGACAGGTGGCTTTGGCTGGTTGCGCGGTCGCGTTGGCGACATGCATCCGGGGCACAATCTGACACCCCCCGCCCGACCACTGTTTTTGGCGGCCCTGTCAGCCGCACAACGCGATCACGTTCCCACCATGTCTGTCGTTCCTCCACAAGCCACGCCTGCCAGCATCGCGCACCACGTCGATGCGCTGCCACCCGGCACCCGGCTGGATGAGTTCGAGGTGGTGGCGCTGCTGGGTGTGGGCGGTTTCGGCATGGTCTATCAGGCGTTTGACCATTCACTACTGCGTTTCGTGGCGATCAAGGAGTACATGCCTACGGCGCTGGCCGGGCGTGTGGACGGGCAGTCGCTGCGGGTGCGTTCGGTGTCGGACGAGCCTTCGTTCCAGGCGGGGCTGGCGTCGTTTGTGGAAGAGGCGCGGTTGCTGGCGCAGTTTGACCACCCGTCACTGGTCAAGGTGTTTCGCTTCTGGCAGGCCAACCAGACGGCCTACATGGTCATGCCCCTGTACAGCGGCATGACCCTCAAGCAGGCGCGCGCCCACATGCGCACGCCGCCGCCCGAGGACTGGCTGCGCAAGGTGCTGTGGTCGGTAACCAGCGCGCTGCGCGTGCTGCATGACGCGCAGACGCTGCACCGCGACATTTCGCCCGACAACATCTTTTTGCAGGATCAGGGGCCACCGGTGCTGTTGGATCTGGGCGCCGCGCGCCGGGCGATCAGCGACCATGGTCAAAAACACACCGCCGTGCTCAAGGTCAACTACGCGCCGCTGGAGCAGTACATGGACGCAGACGCCCACCTGCAGCCCGGGCCCTGGAGCGATCTGTATTCGCTGGGTGCCGTGGTGCATGGCTGCCTGTGCAACGACACCCCGCTGCCTGCCACGCTGCGCGCGATCCGTGATCGCATGGTGTCTTTCTCGCGCGTGGCGCGCACCGTGCGCAAACAGTTTGGCGTGGAGTATTCGCGTTCGTTTGTGGATGCCGTCGCGCAATGTCTGGCGTTGCAGCCCGAGAAGCGGCCTCAGTCCATCGACGCCTTTTTGCAGACCATGGGCATGACATCGGCGCCAGCGGGGCTGGAGTCCTTTGACTTCAGGGCGCAGCTCGGCGACATCTGGGTGGAGCCGTCAAGCAAGGATGCGCAAGGCGTGGCCGAGCCGGTCATTGACATCACGGCACCGTCGCAGCCGCAGGACTTGCCGCTGCAGCATTCGACGCCACAGCCGTCCCGGCCGCACTCTGTGCAGCGGCAGATGCAGGCCATGACTGCGCCGCTGCCAGTTGCCCGCGCGGCTGCCGCGGGGCCGGGTGACCACGCGCAGCCGCACGATTTTCAGGAGACCGTGGTGGACGCTGATGGCGCTGCCACGCTGGCTTTTGCTGACACCTGCGCCCAAGAAGCCTGCCCCCCGCAGCATCAGCGGCCTGCGCGGCGGCGCGCCGCGGGGGTGTCTGCGCCAGTGGACACAGACACTGCCGCGTCTTTGGTGCAGTCCGGTGGCGTGACGGCAGCTTCCGAAGACGCACCTTCGCGGCGCCGCGAAGGCGGGCAGTCAGGCGGGCAGTCGCGCATGGCATGGGCCATGGCGGCATCTTTGGCGGCCTTGGCCGTGACAGCGGGCCTGTGGTGGGGGCAGCGGGAACAGGCACCGCGTTACCCCACGCCCGACAGCGAAATCATCACCGAATTGGCCAAACCCGAGCTGCCGCCTGCATCCTCGGCGTCTGAATCGCTGGCTGTAATGCCCCCTGAAGAAACCACGGCTTTGCCGCCAGCGCCTGCGGCGCTCGCTACAGGCCTGGCCAGCGCGCCACTGCCCGCGCCGAAGGTGCGGCCCCAGCGCCGCGCAGTCGAACCGGCGCCGACGCAGCCGTTACCACCCGTGGCCGCGCAGCCAGCCTCTGGCGCATTGCCTTCGCCGCTCGCGCGGCCAAGCCCAGCGCTGCCTGCGCGCGCGCCTGGGCCGGACGAGGTCTGCGCGTCCGCGAGCTTTCTGGCGCGCCCCATGTGCATTCATGAGCAATGCCAGAAGCCCGGCATGGCCAGCCACCCGGTCTGCGTGGAAAACCGCAAGCGCCGCGAGGCGGAGGAGCGTTGGCGCCAGATGTACTCTAATTGATGGCGCCCGGAGCCGAAGTTCGTATAATGGCGGGCTTCGCAGCGATTTACGGGTCCCGCGGCGAGGCATGCTCCCACCTAAGAGGCTTTCACCAGAAAAGCACCGACCGTGGAAAAGGACCGCCCCAAACCTTCCTCTTCCAGAGAGAAACTCATGACTACTACTTTCAGCGCAAAGCCCGCTGAGGTCGTGCACGAGTGGTTTGTGATTGACGCGACCGACAAGGTCCTCGGACGAGTAGCCAGCGAAGTTGCTCTCCGTTTGCGCGGCAAACACAAAGCCATTTACACGCCTCACGTCGATACCGGTGACTACATCGTCATCATCAACGCCTCCAAGCTCAAGGTGACCGGCACCAAGTCCCTGGACAAGGTGTACTACCGTCACTCCGGCTATCCCGGCGGCATCACGGCCACCAACTTCCGCGACATGCAGGCCAAGCACCCTGGCCGCGCCCTGGAAAAGGCTGTCAAGGGCATGCTGCCCAAGGGTCCCCTGGGCTACGCCATGATCAAGAAGCTCAAGGTCTATGGCGGTGCTGAGCATCCCCACACCGCACAGCAGCCCAAGGCGCTGGAAATCTAAGGAGTCTTGAGATGATTGGTGAATGGAACAATGGCACCGGCCGTCGCAAGTCCAGCGTCGCCCGCGTGTTTCTGAAGAAGGGTTCCGGCAAGATCACTGTGAATGGCAAAGACATTCAGCAGTACTTCGGCCGCGAGACTTCCATCATGATCGCCAAGCAGCCGCTGGTGCTCACGAACCATGTCGAAACCTTCGACATCCAGGTCAACGTGCACGGCGGTGGTGAGTCCGGCCAGGCGGGCGCAACCCGCCACGGCATTACCCGCGCCCTGATCGATTACGACGCAACGCTGAAGTCCGCGCTGAGCCAAGCCGGTTTCGTGACCCGCGATGCCCGTGAGGTCGAGCGTAAGAAGGTCGGTCTGCACTCCGCACGCCGCGCCAAGCAGTTCTCGAAGCGTTAAGCTGGCAGCACTTGCACGGCAACAAAAACCGCCTTCGTGGCGGTTTTTGTTTTTCGCGACCGGCTTTGGACTGCACCGCCAGGCCGCTGCGCCTTGCAAGCAAAAGCCCACACTGCAATTGGCGTCAAACCGGCGCCGGGTGCTGGCAAGCAGGGCTTTGTCTTACCATCAGCCACAAAATCTGACTCAAGGAGCCCTGCATGAGCGCCGTTGCCGAGAATATCCACACTGAAATGCCTTCTCCCATCCTGTTTACCGACAGCGCAGCTGCCAAGGTGGCCGACCTGATTGCCGAAGAGGGCAACCCCGACCTGAAGCTGCGGGTTTTTGTCCAGGGCGGGGGCTGCTCTGGTTTTCAGTATGGTTTCACGTTCGACGAGATCACCAACGAGGACGACACCACGATGACCAAAAATGGTGTCTCCCTGCTCATTGACGCCATGAGCTACCAGTACCTGGTGGGCGCCGAGATTGACTACAAGGAAGACCTGCAGGGCGCGCAGTTCGTCATCAAAAACCCCAACGCCACAACCACCTGCGGCTGCGGTTCCAGCTTCTCGGTTCAGGATCAGTAATCGCCGGTCGCCTTGTGCAAGAAACCGCCTTCGGGCGGTTTTTTCATGGGCCGACTGGATCACGCTCAGGCTGGGTAGATGGCACCCAGTACGCGTGCGCCGCGTGCGCCGGTCACGCTGGGCAGGCTGGCGGTGGCGCCTGTCATGCATTGGCGCGCCAGCCAGGCAAAGGCCGCTGCCTCCACCTGCAACGGGGGCAGGCCGTGGCGCTGCGAGCCCTCGACGCGCACGCCCGGCAGTAGTGCCTGCAAGCGCTCCATCAGGTGGGTGTTGAGCGCACCTCCACCGCAGACGATGAGCAAGTCGCACTCCGGCGCATGCCGCGTCAAGTCCTGCGCGCAACTGCGGGCGGTCAGCTCGCACAGCGTGGCCTGCACATCCTGCGCACGGGCATGGACTGCGGCGGCGTTCAGGTGCTGGGCAAGCCAGTCGGGGTTGAACAGGTCGCGCCCTGTGCTTTTGGGTGGGGCCAGAGCCAGGAAGGGCTCGGCCAGCATGCGTTGCAGCAGCTCTGTGATGGGCTGGCCGCTGCGAGCCCAGGCGCCGTTGTCATCGTAGGGCTGGCCGGTGTGGCGCTCGCACCAATGATCCATCAGGGCGTTGGCCGGGCCGCAGTCGAAGCCCAGCACACTGCCATCACCGCGCAGAATGCTGACATTGGAGATGCCGCCCAGATTCAGCACCGCCACCGTGCGCCCCGGCTGGCCAAAGACGCCTTGATGGAAGGCCGGTACTAGCGGCGCCCCCTGCCCGCCGGCGGCAACGTCGCGACTGCGAAAGTCCGCCACTACGGTAATGCCGGTGCATTCGGCCAGCAGGGCGGGGTTGTTCAGCTGAAGTGTGTAGCCCGTGCCGTCAAAAGCGCCGGGCTGATGGCGCACGGTTTGTCCGTGTGCCCCGATGGCATGCACCGCTGCAGGCGCAAGCCCCGCCTGGGCCAGCAGGCGCTGAACCACCTGGGCGTAGATGCGCGCCAGGGCGTTGGCGGCCAGCGCCGCGCGGTGCAGTTCGTTGCTGCCGCTGGTATTGAGGGCGAGCAGCTCAGCTTTTAAATCAGGAGCAAGCGGCGCTGATGAGTGCTGGGCTACGGAGCATTTTGACCCGGAAAACCGCGCCAGAACGCCGTCCACTCCATCCAACGAAGTGCCCGACATCAGGCCCACATACCACTGCGCCTGGCTGTTCATCGGGACTTGTCTGGGCGCGTGTGGGGCCAGTTGTTGGCTGTGCGGGATGACCAGCGCAGATTACTGGGCGCTGGCCTGCATGATTTGTTCGGCAGACGACAGTTGAACGCGCATGCTGGATGCCAGGCGGTTGAACTGCGCGCGCGCCGCAGCAGACACGGGCTGAGCGGCCTCGCTTTGGCGGGCGATGATCATGGGATCCTGGTGCTCGCCGTTGACGCGGAACTCAAAGTGCAGGTGAGGGCCCGTGGCCCAGCCGGTTGCACCCACGGCGCCAATCTTTTGCCCCTGCTCCACGGTTTCGCCCTTGCGCACATCCATGCGGCTCAGGTGCGCATACACGGTGACATGCTGGCTGTTGCGGTGCTTGATGTAGATGACGTTGCCAAAGCCGTTTTGTACGCCTGCAAAGTCCACCACACCGTCGCCCACGGTGCGCACCGCCGTGCCTGTGGGGGCAGCGAAGTCGGTGCCCAGGTGGGCGCGCCAGGTTTTGTGCACCGGGTGAAAGCGCATGGCGAAGCCGCTGGACACGCGGGAGAACTCGACCGGCGAGCTGAGGTAGGCGCGGCGCATGCTTTGGCCATCCAGCGTGTAGTAAGAGCCCTTGGCGGCGCCAGGCTCCTGGAACCACACGGCGCTGTAGGTCTTGCCTGCGTTGTGGAACTCGGCGCTCAGCACGCGGCCGCTGCGCAGGGGCTCGCCGTCGGCCTCCAGGGTTTCATAGACCACAGAGAAGCGGTCGTCCTTGCGCAGCGCGCGGCGAAAGTCGATGTCGCCCGAGAACACCTCGGCCAATTGCGTGGCCACGGCGTCGGGGATGCCGGCCGCGTCGGTGGCTGCGAACAGCGAGCTGCGAATGATGCCGCCCGCCAGGCGGTTGCCCACGGTCAGCGGCGCGGTTTCGATGCGGGAGCTGAAGCTGCCGTCGGCGCCGCGCTCGACCACCAGGCGGTTGAAGTGATCGCTGTCTTCCGTGGCCCAGCGTGCCGTCAGGCGTTGCAGGCGGTGATCGTCGGTCGTCTCGGCGGTGACTGAGCGGCCCGAGCGGCCCAGCATTTGCTGGCGCACATGGTTGTCCCGGCGCAAAAAGGCCGAGGCCGCCGGATCGGCAACGCCCAGGCGTTGCAGGATGCTTTCGGCCGTGTCTGCGCTGCGCGTGACGTCGGAGCGGTACAGCGAATACAGCGGGATGTCCGACAAAGTGGACAGTTGCTCGTCACCAGCCAGCGACTGCACCGATTGCGTCACGGTGCGCACGGGCAGGTCTGCCGGATCAGGTGCAAGAGATGCCACGGCGAAAGCGCCGCCGCCGCCGGTCAGCAGCAGGGCTGCCACGGCGGCGGTGATGCGTTGAGGATGTTTTTGGGCAGATTGCCTGATTTGGCTGAGCAAAAGCAGGCATGCGGTTGTGAAGCCGTTGTTCAAAAGTCTTACCCCAGGCTAGGTGCTTGCGGGCCCGATGCGCCCGCTACGTGGGGCTCAAGGGCAAGAAGCATCAGGAATGTCGTTACGCGGCAAAAATGGGTCGAAACCCGGCGGGCAAGCAGCCCACTAGAATCCACCGCTTGAAGTGCGGCGAAGTATAGCCTCCGGGGTTGGACAGGCACCCCAAAAAAACCCTTATGAATCAATCTGTTGTTACAAAATTCCCGGTCACTGATAGCGTAGGCCGGGCATTGGAAGTTTCACTGCGCGGTGTCGAGGAACTGTTGCCCCATGAGGAATGGGCGCAAAAATTGGCGCGCTCCGAGGCTACTGGCCAGCCGCTGCGCATCAAGCTGGGACTGGACCCGACGGCGCCCGACATCCACCTGGGCCATACGGTGGTGCTGAACAAAATGCGCCAGTTGCAGGAGCTGGGCCACCAGGTGATTTTTCTGATAGGCGACTTCACCACTTTGATCGGCGACCCTTCGGGGCGCAACAGCACGCGGCCGCCCCTTAGCGCCGAGCAGATCAAGCTGAATGCCGAGACCTATTACACCCAGGCTGCGCGGGTGCTGGATCCGGCGCGCACCGAGGTCCGCTACAACAGCGAGTGGTGCGAACGGTTGGGCGCGCGCGGCATGATCGAGCTGTCGGCCAAATACACCGTGGCGCGCATGATGGAGCGCAACGACTTCCACCAGCGCTTCACCGACG
Source organism: Diaphorobacter sp. (assembly GCF_050251835.1). Lineage (NCBI taxonomy): Bacteria > Pseudomonadati > Pseudomonadota > Betaproteobacteria > Burkholderiales > Comamonadaceae > Diaphorobacter > Diaphorobacter sp. Next base: position 31,931 of record NZ_JBFWLZ010000021.1, read on the forward strand.
GCAGCTCCATCAGCCTGCACGAATTTTTGTACCCGCTGCTGCAGGGCTATGACTCGGTGGCGCTCAAGTCGGATCTGGAGCTGGGCGGCACCGATCAGAAGTTCAACCTGCTGATGGGCCGTCATCTGCAGCAGGAATGGGGGCAGGAGCCTCAGTGCGTGCTCACCATGCCGCTGCTCGTTGGCCTGGACGGGGTGGACAAGATGTCCAAGTCCAAGAACAACTACATCGGCATCACCGAAGACGCCAACACCATGTTTGCCAAGGTGCTGTCGATCAGCGACACGCTGATGTGGGACTGGTACACCCTGCTGTCGTTCAAGAGCCTGGCCGAGATTGCCGCACTGAAGGCCGACGTGGAGGCAGGGCGCAACCCCAAGGACGCCAAGGTGATGCTGGCCAAGGAGATAACCACGCGCTTTCACAGTGCGGCCGCCGCCGATGCGGCGGAAGTGGACTTCATCAACCGCAGCAAGGGCGGTGTGCCCGATGAGATTCCCGAGGTGGCACTGTCTGGGGCGCCGCTGGGCATTGGCGCCTTGCTGAAACAGGCCAACCTGGCGCCGTCGACCAGCGAGGCCAATCGCCTGATCGATGGCGGCGGCGTGCGGGTGGATGGCAGCGTGGTCAGCGATCGCGGCTTGAAGCTGGACGCGGGCACTTACGTGGTGCAGGTGGGCAAACGCAAGTTTGCACGCGTGACGCTGGCGTGATCCTGATTGGCGCTGCGGCTTGAAGCAGCCACGGTGCGCTGTGACGGTTTTGTGCCTGCCTCAGGCGAGTGCCGCGGCGTGCTGCGCTTGCAGCGCCTCGCGCATGAACGGCAGGTACGCGCGGTCCACTTTGCAGATGTGGTGCACCAGCCATTGCTTGAGAAACTCCAGCGCCTCCAGGGTGACCTCCTGCCCGTCGTCGAAGCGCATCAGCAGATCCAGGGCCTTGCGGGTGAAGCCGTCGTGCTCTGCCTGGTGCGCCGGCGCCTCGGCGTAATGGTGCTGCTGGAATAGCACCTCTTCCACGATGAAGTGGTTGTGCGTGTAGTCCACCAGGCCTTCCAGAATCTCGCCCACCGCGCTGCGGCGCGGGCTGGCGCCGCTCAGTTCGTCGTGCAGCGCGTTGGTCAGTGCGACCAACTGGCGATGCTGGTCATCGATCTCGGGCAGGCCAAGCTCCAGTTCAGGGGTCCAGGGCATGAAGGGCATGCGGTTGTTCCTGTCGTTGTCTGTTGCGGGGTACGCCAAAGACTGCCGTGGCCGGTCTGCGCGCATATGACAGTTCGCGGGCCTTGCCCTGGCCGCTGCGGCTATTTGCGCAAGCCTTGATTTTTGTCAGACGGCCTGCCGCGCTGCGCCGGGCGGGCCGGTGCGGTCTGTCGGGCGAGGGCGGTTCGTGGCGCCAGATAATGGCGGCTGACTGGCCTGCACAGGCCGCGCAGGCACGGCACAACCCCACTCCATCCAACTCACACCCCATGACAGCACTGGACATCATCATCATGGCCGCGGGCAAAGGCACGCGCATGAAAAGCCGCATCCCCAAGGTCTTGCAGCGCCTGGCCGGCCGCCCCCTGCTGCACCATGTGCTGGACCAGGCCGCCAGCCTGCACGCGCGCCGCGTGGTGGTGGTGACCGGGCATGGTGCTACAGAAGTAGAAGCAGCTTGCGCAGGTTATACAAGGGCTACAGGCAGTTTTGACCTGCAGTTTGTGCGCCAGCAGCCGCAGCTGGGCACGGGCCACGCCGTGCAGCAGGCGATGCCCGCGCTGGCAGGCGATGGCATGGCTGTGGTGCTGTCGGGCGATGTGCCGCTGACCCGGCCCGACACGCTGCGCGCGCTGGTCGATGCCGCCCAAGGTGCTGGGGGTAACGAGCGCCTGGCGCTGCTCACCGTGCGCCTGCCCGACCCCACGGGTTACGGCCGCATCGTGCGAAGCCCGGCCGATGGCGCCGCGGTGCAGCGCATCGTGGAGCACAAGGACGCCAGCGATGCCGAGCGCGCCATCGGTGAGGTTTACAGCGGCATCATGGCCGTGCCCGCGCAGCGGCTGGCTGGCTGGCTGGCGCGGCTGACCAACGACAACGCGCAGGGCGAGTACTACCTGACCGACATCGTTGCGATGGCCGTGCACGATGCCGTGCCCGTGGTGGCCCACTGCATCGACGACGCGCTGCAGGTGGCCGGCGTGAACAGCCCCGCGCAACTGGCCGAGCTGGAGCGCGCGCACCAGCGCGCCCAGGCCGCGGCCCTGATGGAGCAGGGCGTGCGCCTGGCCGACCCGGCGCGCTTTGACCTGCGCGGCGATGCACGCAGCGGCGCACGCGGCGAGCTGGTCTGCGGGCAGGATGTGGACATCGACGTGAACTGCGTCTTCACTGGCCTTGTGGAGCTGGGCGAGGGCGTGCAGATTGGCGCCAACTGCTGCATTGCCAACGCGCGCATTGCGGCGGGCGCCGTCATCCACCCCTTCACCCATATCGACGGCGAAAAGTTGGGTGCCGCCGTGGGCGAGGGTGCGCTGATCGGCCCGTTTGCGCGCCTGCGCCCGGGCGCGCAGCTGGGGCGCGAGGTGCACATCGGCAACTTCGTCGAGGTAAAAAACTCCACCCTGGCCGACGGCGCCAAGGCCAACCACCTGGCCTACCTGGGCGACGCCAGCGTGGGCGAGCGTGTGAACTACGGCGCAGGCAGCATCACCGCCAACTACGACGGCGCCAACAAGCACCGCACGGTGATCGAGGCCGACGTGCACATCGGCAGCAACTGCGTGCTGGTGGCACCAGTCACCATCGGCAAGGGGGCCACGGTGGCGGGCGGCTCCACCATCACCAAGGAAGTGCCCGCAGGCGCGCTGGGCGTGGCGCGCGGCCGGCAGGTGAGCATCGCGGACTGGAAGCGCCCGACCAAACAGGCTAAAGGCTGAACCCATGAGCGCCCAGGCTCAGATGCAGGCAGACCCGCAGTCCGGGCCGCATGCACAGGCAGTTGCGGATCTGCGGCCGGATGCCCTGGCGCAGCTGCGCAGTGAGCTGGCCCAGGCGCGTCAGCAGATCAGCGACATGGCCGCCGCGCAGGAGGACTTTTTGCGTGGCGTCTCGCACGACCTGCGGGCGCCGCTGCGCCATGTGACGTCGTTTGGCGCGCTGGTGCGCGAGGTGCTGCAGGAGCAGCCGCCGCAACTGGACGAGGCGTTGGCCATGCTGGCCACGATGGAGCAGTCTGCCCGCCGCATGGGGCAGATGATCGACGGCCTGCAGGCCATTGCCCGCGCCCGCCGCGTCGCGCTGCGATCCCAGGCCACAGACTTGACCGCTGCCGTGCAGCAGGCACGCGCGGCGCTGGGCAGTGCGGCCGACCGCGTGCGATGGAGCATCCCCTCAGACATGCCCGCCGTGCAGGCCGATGCCGAACTGCTGGGCCAGTTGCTGGCGCAGTTGCTGGGCAATGCGGTGAAGTTCTCGCGTGGCGCCGCGCAGCCCTGTGTGCATGTGCGGGCGCAGCCGGCGGCGCCGGGCCGTGTGCAGATCACCGTGCAGGACAACGGTGCGGGCTTTGACGGCGCGCGGGCGCAGCAGTTGTTTGGCGTGTTTCAGCGCATGCACCGCGAATCCGAATTTGAAGGCGTCGGCGCAGGTCTGGCGCTGTGCCTGGCGATTGCGCAGCGCCACGGCGCCACGGTGCAGGCGCAGGCCGCACTGGGCGCGGGCTGCACGGTCACGCTGAACTGGCCGGCGTCCGACGAACCGTAGCGGCCTGCGCGTCAGGCCGCCCCCGGCGGCAGGCCCGTGCGCGTCTGCAGCTCGCGCAGGCGATGGCGCAATGCGGTCACTTCCTCGATCAGGTCAACCGTGAGCGCGGCCAGCTCGGGGTCGGCATCGAAGGTGGACTCCAGTCGCGCCAGGCGCCGCGCGCGCACCACGCTGGTGCTGCTGAACTGCCAGCGCCCGCCCGACTGTTCGCCGTGCAGCAGGCCCGCCTGCAAGCGCTCCGTCACCCAGTCGGGCGCCATGCAGCAGGTGCGTGCCAGGTCTTCCAGCGTCAGGCGGGCCTGTTCGTCCAGCAGCTCGGCCAGGGCATGATCAACAAAAGGCGGCGTGGGCATGCTCAGGCTCCTTGCGACGACGTGAAAGCGGTGGCGCGCGGCTGGAACTGCGGGAAGGCCTGCGCCAGCGCGCGGTAGGCCTGGCGCTGGGCCTCGGTGGTGGCCGGGGGCAGGGCGACGTGCAGCTCCAGGTACAGGTCGCCGGGCGTGGCGGCGGGAATGCCGCGCTCTTTCAGGCGCAGCTTGCGACCGGGCTTCCAGTGCGGCGGTACGGTCACTTCCACCGTGGCGCCGCCGGGCGTCTGCACCTGGATGGGCCCGCCCAGTTCGGCCTCCCAGGGCGCCAGCGTGACGGACTGGTACACGTCGCGGTCTTCGGCGCGCCAGCGGGCGTCAGGCTTGAAGCGCACCTCCAGAAACAGATCGCCAGCGGGCGCACCGCCCAGGCCGGGGCCGCCCTGGCCGCCCAGGCGTATCAGCTGGCCTTCTCGCACGCCCTTGGGAATGCTGACTTGCAGCTGGCGCTCTTCGTTGACCAGGTGGCCGCTGGCATCCAGGCGCGCGCCGCGCAGGCTCAGGGTGCGATCGGCGCCGTGGTAGGCGTCGCGCAGGTCCAGCTCGATGCTGGCGTGGTGGTCGCGTCCGCGCTGCTGCGGGCCAGCGCCCGTCGCAGCGTCGTGTGCGAAGGCGCCGCTGCGGTGCTGACCGCGTTGGCTGCGCTGGGCGTGGGCCGCGCGCCCGAAGAGCTGCTCGAAGAAGTCGCTGAACGCGGCCGCATCCATGCCTTCACCATCCGGTGGGCCGGTGAATTCAAAGCCTGCGTCCCAATTGGGCGGCGGCCGGAAGTCCTGGCCCGCGCGGTGCGGCGCCTGGCGGTCAAGGGCGTCGTAGGCAGCGCGCTTTTCGGGGTCTGACAGCACGGTATTGGCTTCGTTCACCTCGGCCATGCGGGCTGCGGCGTCGGCCTCTTTGCTGACGTCGGGGTGGTATTTGCGCGCCAGCTTGCGGTAAGCCTTTTTGATGTCAGCGGCGCTGGCGCTGCGCTCCACGCCGAGGATCTGGTAGTAGTCCTTGAACTCCATGCGTCCTCCTGGTTGGCCAGCGTTCACGGTGTGAACCTGGCGTGTCAAGTGTGGAGATTGGGGGCGATGGGCCTGCAGGTCAAGGGGTGCGCCACTGTGCCTGGGCTGGGAGGGCGGCTTGCGTTTGCGGATCCGGATCAGGGGCGCGCTCAAGTCCAGGAGACAGCGGAATTTTGGTCTCGAACTTGGCGCGGCGGGTGGCAAAGAAGGTCTTGACGTTGCGCACGTTGGCGTCTTGCGTGAACAGCCGCTGCGACAGCGCCAGGTAGCCGGGCATGTCCCGCGTGTGCACGATCAGCACGAAGTCCGGCCCGGGTGAGACGCGCCAGCACTGCTGCACCGCGTCGTCGGCGACGGCGCGGGCCTCGAACGCAGCCAGATGCTCGTCGCCCTGGCGGTCCAGCGATACCTCCACGATGGCCGCCAGCCCGTGGCCCTGCACCGCCGCCAGGCGGTCAGGCTGCAGCAGGGCCACCTGCCGCTCGATCAGGCCCAGGTCGTGCAGCCGCCGCACGCGGCGCAGGCAGGTGGGCGCAGACACATGCACCTGCTGCGCCAGCGCCTGGTTGCTGATGGCGGCATCGCGCTGCAGCAGGTCGAGCAGGCGCAGGTCGATGGAATCGAGAGTGAAATCTTGTTGCACCAATCTCTATCTAATGAGCAAATATTCCAAATATTATGGATGGAGAAATTAAGAGTCAATATTCAATGAAAAAAGATTGAAAATTTCTGAATTGCCGCCATAGCATGCGGCCCATTGAATGGTTTAAGTTTGGTTCGAGTTCGGCTGGAGGTTTTTTTATGTGCGGCATCGTCGGCGCGGTTTCCACGCGCAATATCGTTCCCATCCTGGTGCAGGGTCTGCAGCGGCTGGAGTACCGTGGTTATGACTCCTGCGGCGTGGCCGTGCACGAGTCCAGCATGGGCCAGATGCCCACCGGCGGCCTGCGCCGGGCGCGCAGCACTGCGCGCGTGGCCGAGTTGCTGACACAGGTGGAGCATGACCAGCTACAGGGCGCCACCGGCATCGCCCACACCCGCTGGGCCACCCACGGCGCGCCGGCGGTGCACAACGCGCACCCGCACTTCAGCCACGGGCCGGACGCTGCCCCCGCGCAGGCGGAGCGGCCGGGGCGTGTGGCGCTGGTGCACAACGGCATCATCGAAAACCACGAGGAATTGCGCGCTCAGCTGCAGGCGCGCGGCTATGTGTTTTCCAGCCAGACCGACACCGAGGTCATCGCCCATCTGGTGGACAGCCTGTACGACGGTGATTTGTTTCAGGCCGTGCGCGCGGCGGTCGCCCGGCTGCACGGCGCGTTTGCCATTGCCGTGATCCACAAAGACGAGCCGCACCGCGTGGTGGGCGCCCGCGCGGGGTCGCCCCTGGTGCTGGGGGTGGGCCAGGGCGAGCATTTTCTGGCCAGCGATGCCATGGCGCTGGCCGGCGTGACCGACCAGATCGTCTATCTGGAGGAGGGCGACCTGGTGGACTTGCAACTGGGCCGCTACTGGATTGCTGCGGCCGACGGCCAGCCGCTGGATGCTGCCAGCCGCCCCGTGCGCACGGTGCACGCGCACAGCGGCGCGGTAGAGCTGGGGCCCTACCGCCACTACATGCAAAAAGAAATCTTCGAGCAGCCCCGGGCCATCGCCGACACCCTTGAGGGGCTGCAGGCCATCGTGCCCGAGCTGTTCGACGGGCCGGACCGGCACGGCCAGCCGCGCGTGGCCGCGTGGCGGGTGTTCAAAGAGATCGACTCCGTCCTCATCCTGGCCTGCGGCACCAGCTACTACAGCGGCTGCACCGCCAAATACTGGCTGGAGGGCATCGCCGGCATACCCACGCAGGTGGAAGTGGCCAGCGAATACCGCTACCGCACCAGCGTGCCCAACCCGCGCACGCTGGTGGTCACCATCAGCCAGTCGGGTGAAACGGCGGACACCCTGGCGGCGCTGCGCCATGCGCAAAGCCTGGGCATGCGGCACACGCTCACCATCTGCAACGTGGCCACCAGCGCCATGGTGCGCGAATGCGCGCTGGCCTATGTCACCCGGGCCGGCGCAGAAATTGGCGTGGCATCCACCAAGGCCTTCACCACCCAGCTGGCGGGTCTGTTTCTGCTGACGCTGGCGCTGGCGCAAACGCGGGGGCGCCTGTCGCAAGAGGCAGAGGCCGGCTACCTCAAGGCCATGCGCCACCTGCCCGCCGCGCTGCAGGCCGTACTGGCGCTGGAGCCGCAGGTCATCAGCTGGGCCGAGGATTTTGCGAAGAAGGAAAACGCCCTGTTCCTGGGCCGGGGGCTGCATTACCCGATCGCGCTGGAGGGCGCGCTCAAGCTCAAGGAGATCACCTACATCCATGCAGAGGCTTACCCCGCAGGCGAGCTCAAGCACGGACCGCTGGCGCTGGTCACCAGCAGCATGCCCGTCGTGACCGTGGCGCCCAACGACGAGCTGCTGGAAAAGCTCAAGAGCAACATGCAGGAAGTGCGCGCGCGCGGCGGCGTGCTGTATGTGCTGGCTGACGCCGATTCACGCATCGACAGCAGCGAGGGCATCCACGTCATCCGCATGCCCGAGCACTACGGCCCCCTGAGCCCGATGCTGCACGTCGTGCCGCTGCAGTTGCTGGCCTACCACACCGCCTGCGCGCGCGGCACGGATGTGGACAAACCCAGAAACCTGGCCAAGAGTGTGACGGTGGAGTAGCTTTGCTGGCGGGTAATTTTTCAGTGATCTTAAAAATAAACTTTGTAGTCGGCCCTGAAAAATTCATTTCACGCGTGGACTGAGTCCGACAGCAGCGTTCGTGGCATCCCCACCAGCGCCACACGCAGCATCTGCGGCCCGCTTGGCTGCAATTGCGCAGGTCAGGGCGATGCAAAAGGTCTGCTTGAGGGCAATGCCTGCCTGTTTGGCCGCCTGCACCAGTTTGTCCCGGGCGATCTCCAGCAGTTTGGCATCCGTGGGGTGGGCGACGGCCTTCTCTTGCACGGTGGTGTCCACCACCACGCTGGCCAGCGCCTCTTTGGGGATGAGCTGCAAGTCCACTGCGAGCTTGATGGTCTGTGCGAGCAGTTCTTCCACACCTTCTTCTCCCAGGATGCGGCGAAACTTGACCGGGGTGCTGGCGTCGCAGGGCAGGCGCTCCTCGTAGTAGGACTGGCCACAGAAGTATTGCCAGCGCGGTGTCTCGCTCCAGCGCTCGACCAGGGCCTCATCGCTGAGGTTGAAGGCGTGCTTCAAGTACAACAGCGATCATGGTGCGCAGCGGCACGCGGGGGCGTCCGGCGTTGGACTGGCGCGCCACTGGGGTGGGTGCTTCGCCAAACAGATCCAGATCGGGCATGGGCTGCTGGCCGCTGGTGCGGGCCTTGCGGGAGAACAGGTGAGCGACCGAGGCCTCGATTTGCTGCCAGGGCATGCGCGAGGCGAGCACCACCAGGGGATGGCGCAGATCGATCATGTGGTCCAGGCGGGCGCGGAAAAAGTCTTCGGTGGCGGCGTCGGCAAACATCACAAATCTCCCAGAAACGCGAGCTTATGGGCAATTGATGTAGGAGTTGGCGAGGAACCTCAAAGCATGGTCGCGCCTGTGTTCACGCGGGGTGGGGGGATTGTTCAGTGCCGCCGATGTAGATACCAGTGAGATCGTGGTGCGTCCTGCCGCCTGTTTGTAGCTAGTTGGGCTTCCTTCGTATGCGCGGTGTCCCCATATTGGCCACGGCCGGTGGCTTTGGCGGAGACGAAGATGACGCCGGGCTGCCGGCGGTGTCCCGGGAACTCGCCGATATGGCTGGCGTTGTGCGTGGGCAGTAGGATCAGCACATCCTTGAGGCAGTGTGCCCGTGCGTGCCGGGCAAGACCATTGGCACATTTCCCCAATAGCCACCATTTGCCCCGCGCACCGACGATTCAGACCACAGTCAACCGCACAGCGCTAGCGTAGGCTATTCGCTGCGCTTCCTGGAGCCCTCAGCGCCTTGGGTTGGACGGAATCAGTCCCCTCTTGAACTTGTCGATCTGCTCGTGCGCCTGTGCCGGGTTTTTGTAGGTGGACGGGCCAGCGCCGCGTGTGGACTTGGGCGTGACCGTCTGCGCTTCGGCCGGCTTGTCCTGCTGCAGCGGCTGAGCGGGGCAGAATGTCTCGCGCTGCGCGGGTGATTCGCCCAGCAGGTACCGGGTCACGGTGGAGTCGACGCAGCTGTCTTTGTACGGATAGACGCCGTGCTGGTAGTCGCCGGGCACATACACGCGGCTGGCCTGGGGTAGCTGTGCAAAGAAGGCGTTGGCACCTTCGGTGTAGGTCGCAGAGTCGTACTGGGACTGCACCAGCAGCACCGGCAGGGGTTGCATGGCAGCCGGGTCGGGTTTGCTCACCCGGGGGCCGCCCCAGAAAGCGCAAGTGTCCTGATAGACGATCCCATAGAACATGGGTGCGCGCCGCCGCAGGTCTTGCGCCAGCGCGGCCCGGGTGGCTGGGTCGGTGGTGGCGGGTGTGTCGTTGCAGCGCACGGCCTCCAGCACCGCATCGCCGTAGTCCAGCGCTATGTTTTTGGGCTGGGGTTTGACGATCCAAGAGGCCGCGTAATCGTTCAGAAGGTCTTGCGCAATCTCGCGCACCGCCGCGTCCCGCCCTGTATCCACCGGGTGGAATACATGCTGCGCCAGTGTCTGCTCCACCGCCTCCTGATCCTGCAAGTCCGCCACGGACTGGAGCACGGCGTCCACCCCGCGGGCGGCGGCAATGGTCATCAGGTACTTGTCGGCGTCAGACTGGTTGTAGCCAAGACGGCTCAGAGGGCTGCCGAGCACATGCTGCATCTGCGGGCTCATCTGGGGTATGACGGCGCGCACCTCGGCCTGTGTGGCGCCCAGCTGAAAGTAATCGGCATGGCGCACCGCATACGGCACCAGTACCTCGTCAAGCACACGCTGGCGTGCCCACGGCATTGCAAAGGACATGTCTTCATGCGTGCTGAAGAAGTTCTGGGAGCTGTCGAGCACCATGCGCCCCACGCGCTCGGGAAACAGGTTGGCATACCATGCGCCCAGCCAGGTGCCGTAGGAGTAGCCCAGGTAGTTCAGCTTGTCTTCGCCCAACAGGCTTCGCAGCAAGTCCAGATCGCGTGCGGTGGCGTCGGTGTTGATAAAGGGCGTGATCGGGTTTTTCTGGCACGCCTGCACGGTCTTGGTGGCGTTGTATTCGGCATTGGCCACGTTGTCTGGGGTGTAGCCTGCCGCGCTCATGTCCACAAAGCGCTGCAGCTCGTTGGTGGCGCACTGCAGCCGGGTGCTGGCGCCAGTGCCGCGTGGCGAGAAGCCCACCATGTCGTACTCAGCCAGCAGGCGCAGCTGCATTGCGCCTTGAGCGCTGTCGGGGTTGCTGTCGGCAAAGGCCGTCAGCAGGTTGAAAGTCAGCCCCAAGCCATCGATGCCCGGCCCGCCCGGGTTGAACAACAGGGCGCCGCGCTTTTTCTCAGGGGCGCCTGCGGCCACACGCATCGCGCTGATGGCGACATCGCCGCGCTCGGGGTTGGCCCAGTCCAGCGGGGCTTTTACAAGCCCACAACTCAGCCGATCGCCCATTTGCTGCCATAGGGCGTCGAGCTTCTCGCTGGTCGTGCCCAGGATGGTCGGATCACAGGCAGTCCACTGCACGGATTGTTCACGGTACTTTTGCAGCGGGTCGGAGGTGCTGCTGCTGCCGCCGCCGCATGCTGCGAGCGTGGCGGCGGTCAGTGTGCATGCAAGTGCTGCGCGGGTTTCAGGAAAGATCAAGCGACTGAATTTCATGGGGCTCCCGCTCATCGGCGGTGTATTGGTGCGGCGAATCGCCTGGCCTTGAGGCCGAAGGCGGCGTGCGGTCATCGTGTGGTGCAAGTCGCCGCATTGCGCTGGCGACCGCTCTGGCGGCAGGGGGCATGTCTGGCTTGCCTGCCGGCGGGCAGTTTGTCATTGACGTGTGACGCGGCTCCATTCGGCAGCCGGCGATTTCCAAGTCCGACAGCCTCGTAGGGTGAGTTGAATTCCGGTTTGCGCAAGGCACGCGGCGTCTGTAGCTTAGCCATAAGCTACCCTGACGAGAGATAGCTCCCCGGAGAAATACCGGATCATGCACAGGATGAATCTACCTGCGATTGAACAAAACCGTTCAGCGATTTACTGCCGGTCATAGAGCATCGCGCCAAAATAGTAGCCCGCGCCGAATCCTACGAGCATTCCGGTACGATCTCCATTAAGAGGCTCTGGATCGTCAAAGAAGCTTTTGAGCACCAGCAGGCAACTTGCAGCACTCGTGTTCCCATATTGGTGGAAGAGCTCGAGTGATCTCTCCAACTGCTGATCTGAAAGCCCCAAAACATCCGCATTAGCAAACTGCTTCAGAACCTCTGTCCCCCCCTGATGGATTGACCACTGATGCACGCTGTTTGTATTCAAGCCATTCTTTTCAAGGAAAGGGCGAATCAGCGCGGTCGAGGCAAGTTTTGGCATCACGTCTTTCACGCCGTCGTTCATCAGAAACCTGCCTTGAGTCATGCCGATCAAGTTTCCTGACTGGTACCCCGTTTGAATGTCGCGTATCCGAAGCAGCGGTCGCTGAAAGGCCTCGCGCATACTCTCCGGAACAAGCAAAAGTCCAACTCCAGCGTCGTTGAAGAGCAAGTTGCTCACCATCATCCGCCTGAAGTCCGAGTCATTAGGCTCAATTTTTTGGTGTGCAACAGTGCATTGATCAAATGTAAAAACAATCGCCGGTTTGCCAGTTTCCTTGCAGAATTGAACCGCCTGATCAAGAGAGAAAATTGACGCCGCACATCCATAGTGAGATAACTCATCGGCCCTTTCGACCTCTGTCAAATCTGAGTCCATCACGATTTGCGATGCCAGGTTCGGAAGGGTGTCTTGGTGGTATGAGATGTTGTAGCTCAAATTGAAGTAGCCGATGTTCTTCTTTGGGATGCGCGTTGTAAGCTGCTCCACCACAGACTTTCCCCATGTCTTAGGGTGATCTTCCAAATTTGCCAATTCATTTTGACCATCCTGCTCAAATAGATCGAGATCAATGACGGCACTGCGCAACGGAACACCCATACGCGCTGCAAACCTCTTGGCCATTTTGTTTACTGCCGGCCCGAAATTGGCGGTTGAATACATACGGTCCGAGACATGGGTGGAGCAATATCTCTTTGGCATGATCGATGCCATCTCGGCTATATAAACACTTTCACTTGACATGTACAAAACTTGAGAATAATCAGTATATTTTCTGAAATTTTATTGGCTGGTAATTGCTTGTTTTTATTTCTATTTCTTAAGAGTCGTACAAATTTCTGGCGCATCAAGGTCGATGGTGTGTGTTGTTTTCCATACCTTGGTGTTGAAGATTTTTGGAACACTCATTTTGGTTTCTATGTTAAATATGGGCTTCGTGATGCCGTAATTACCCGTAACACCCTTTAGGTCTTTTATCTCGGCCTCCCCAACAACATTTCGACCTAGTGCCAGGCTGTAGTCCGTATAGGCGTGTCCATCAATGCGTATTTTTCTTAGCCAATGACCGCGAATCCAACTGTTGGACTCATGGTCGAAAACATAATTTCCTGTTGTCTCTATATATATTGAATAGGCTACTTCAGCGCGCGTTATATTTGCGCGGCCGTGTACGCCGACGAGGGTCTTGCAAAGAAATCCATGCCGACTTCCAAAATCATATGCTTCGGGATTTTTATTTTTCGGAGATATGATGGAGGCGTAATAACGAGAGACAGAAAAGCCGTATTGATCAATTACATCACTGCGTTCAAAGTTTTTATCCCAGAATTTCCACTTGGGATTGATAACGTAAAAAATTGAATCGCTCCCTCCGGAGGCAGACTTGACCTGAAAGTTCGCTTTCTTTATCAGTGGCGTATTGACATAGCGCGCCACGAAATCATCCATACGACTGCTGCCCCCGGCCCGGTATTGGTTCAGCAACCCGCCGAAGGTATCGCCACGCTGCGCCATCAACTGCAAAAAGCGCGGCCAATCCCACTGTTGGCGCTGCAATGCCTGCAGCCAGGCGCCCTGGCGCCAGCCGGTCTGGTAGAAAAATTGCACCAACTCCTCTTCTACTGATTCCTGCGAGTCGAAATACGGGTTCTCGCCTACCTGCTCGTAAAACGCCACGTAATCCGTCACGCTCGCAAATTCCGACTGCCGGTAATCCTCGTATAAGGCCTCCACGTCGGTTTCATAAGCGCCGATTTCAGCGGCAATGTCTGAGCCGTCGTTGCGCCGTTCGGCAATACCCTTCCACAGTTGCTTGTAGAAATGCCGCAATTGGGCAAGCCGGGAGCCGTCCAGCGGAACTCCTGCCGCCTCTAGCGGCAGCGCCACCAGGGCGCCAGTCAGATGCTTTGCGGTCTCGTCAGTCAGCAAATCGCCATCGGCCGTCACGCCATGCACCAGGTAGTGGTCCTCCTGCGTGCTACCGTCTTGCGTGGTTTTAGTTAAGGTGAGCACTTCGCCAGGCAGGAATTCCGTCGCTTGCCCTTCATCACTGCTGCCGCTGCCACCGCAGGCGGTCAAAGCCAGAACAATCGACAAGGCTAGGGGTGCCGTCCCCACTAGACGGGTTGTGCGCATGTGCATGGACAGTTCTCATCTGTTCAGTGATCCGCAAAGTCTAGGAAGAGGTGACGCAATGCGTCTCCACTGAGCGCCACTCGACAGCAGATAGCAACAATAGACAAGGTCGGTCACCCGGTTGATCACTCCAGCCGGTCGACAATGGGGTAATCCCCCCGCAAATCCAGTGCGCTGAGAAGTAGAGACCCTCACAGGAGAATCTCTACCATGAAGAAATCGCGTTTCACCGACAGCCAGATCATCGACGCGCTCAAGCGGGCTGCGGCCGGTCTGACGGTCCCCGAGCTCTGTCGTGAGCTGGGCATCAGCTCGGCGACGTTCTACAAGTGGCGCGCCAAGTTCGGCGGCATGGATGCCTCGCTGATGGCCCGCATGAAGGAGCTGGAGGAGGAGAACCGGCGGCTGCGCAAGATGTACGTCGAGGAAAAGCTCAAGGCCGAGGTCGTCGCGCAGGCACTTGCACAAAAGTGGTGAAGCCATCTCGCCGACGCGAGATGGCGCAACGAGCAGTGCAGCAGCGCGGGCTGTCCGTGCGAGCGGCTTGCCAGGCCTTCCAGATCAGCCAGGCCTGCTATCGCTACGAGGCCCGCCGCTGCATCGAGGACGATGAGATCGCCCAGTGGCTGCTGCGCCTGACCGACAACAACCGCAACTGGGGCTTCGGGCTGTGCTTCCTGCACCTGCGCAATGTGCGCCGTTTCCCCTGGAACCACAAACGCGTGTACCGGAATTGGCGCAATTGCCAGGAGCGTTCCAGCACTTCAACGAAATCCATCCCCACTCAAGTTTGAAGATGATGTCGCCGAGGGAGCGCCGAAGACGGCAGAATCACCCGTGGCGTGCTGTATACGCGTCTCTAGGCATTAGGCAGAGAGATACAGGCGAATTTATGCCGACATGCCTAGCGCATGCGACTGTCGTATGTCGCTGGGCGCTGCGGAAAAGCGTTGTTTGAAGGCTCGGTAGAACCAAGAGAGGTTGTTAAAGCCCGAGGCATACGCGATGT
>NZ_JBFWLZ010000021.1:46794-48762 GCF_050251835.1 Diaphorobacter sp.
AGGCGAATTTATGCCGACATGCCTAGCGCATGCGACTGTCGTATGTCGCTGGGCGCTGCGGAAAAGCGTTGTTTGAAGGCTCGGTAGAACCAAGAGAGGTTGTTAAAGCCCGAGGCATACGCGATGTCGCTGACTGTGCTGCCCAGATGTCGCGGGCACGCTAGTTGGCTGAATGCGCGCTGCAAGCGCTGCTCCAGCAGATAGTCGCTAAAAGAGGTACCTTCTTGCTCGAACAAGGCTCGCACATAACGGACGGAAATACCGTGGCGCGCCGCCGCCCATTCCAGTGAGAGGTCGCCACGCCATGCATGGACGCGCAAATCTGCTTGGATGGCTTTGAGCCGCGCCTGTCGCAGGCCACGGGTGCTGGCGCGTTGCTGAGCCTGCGGTGTGGCCCCCAATGCCAATGCACCGAGGTCGAGCAACTGGTCGCTGAGGCGCAGGCGCTCGGCATCGCTGGTGTTGCGCGGGCTGCTGGGCCGGGTCATCTCCAGCGCCTGCCGAACCAGTAGCCGCAGGGGCAGGGTGTTGACCAAACCTTCCCGCAGGACACGGTCCACGTCATCTACCTGAGGTAACAGGCGTTCGCGTGCAAAGGCAATTAGTACACATTTGGATTGGATGCCATGGAAATCGATGCCCCCGGCACGCTCGTTCAAGGCTAGGCAGCCCGCACCGTCAACACTGGCGATTTCACCCTGTTGTCCTAGCCCACGCTGGCGCACTACCCACGCCCCATCCCCGCCCCTTTGCTCTGGGTTTCCGGGGTTCAGGAATAACAGCACATCGTCGTTGCCGTCGGCAAGCTGGCGAGCACTGCGATGAACCCCTAGAGGTGAGCACTCAACAGCAGCCACGGAGACGCCGGGCAGCAAGCGAATCCGCATGGCCAGGCTCAGTGCGCCGTCCTCAGTGACGTCGGGCGCCATATTAGCTAAAGCAGCGCATGTCTCCCGTACGGCGTCGGTGCGCTCGTGCCGGGGGTAGGTACGGGTGTCGAATTCAATAAAAGCCATGTGGAAATCGCCAACTGGGGTGTAAGGCAGCTCTTGTTAGAGCTCATCGGTTTCAGAGTGCGGTTTCGGCGCATACCTGTGCGCGACGCACTAATGTGGTGCGGAGTTTAGGGAATACCCTTGGGTTACGGATATTGCGCCAAAAGACTATGCGCTATCAAAGTCCATCCGGAACGATCCGCAAGCTCTTGATTTGGCTCGTAGTTCTACTGATTGAAGGGCTGTGCTGTTCCCCAGAATCCCTTCGATATGCGTTCTGCGTCGGCTTTCCCGGCTGGAGGCGATTGAGAGTAATGCCCTTGGATTTCGCCCATTCGGACAGGGCGCGGGCGATGAACTCGGGGCCGTTGTCCAGACGAATCGACAGTGGCGCACCACGCGCCTCCACCAGTTCGTTCAGGGCCTGGATAACCCGTCCAGCAGGCAGGCTGGTATCGACCTCGATGCGCAGCCCTTCGAGGTTGAATTCGTCGATGACGTTGAAGGTCCTGAACCGCCGGTCGGATCACGGCGCATCAGAGATGTTCAGCCTTGGTTGGGTTGGCCTGCGGCCTGCAGAGGCTGTTTGATGCGCGCTGGCAGCCGTTTCTTGCCGCGCCGCGGCAGATTCAGCCGCAGTTCGCAGTGCATGCGCCAGAGCACCGTCTTGCCCCAGGGCTTGCCTTCATGACGGGCGCTGTCGTGGAGCAGTCCAAAGCCGTGACGCGGATTCAGCGCCATGTCCAGGTCGGCGTACATGCGCTTGAGCTTGGCGTTGTCGTCCTGCAACTGACGAAGCTGCGCCAGGTGCGAGGCCGTCATGCCCGAGAGTTGACCCTTCCACTTGCAGTAGGTCTGTTCGCTGATGCCGTGCTTTCTGCATGTCTCGCCGACCTTGGTGCCCATCTCGACTTCCTTGAGGATGCCGACTATCTGCGCTTCGCTGAATCTGGATTTCTTCATGTAGAGACTC